>JAYTIO010000147.1:0-6701 GCA_043731805.1 Pedosphaera sp.
CTACCTCGAAGGCGAGCGCACGCCGAACGTCCCCGACGGCTGCGGCACGATGCTGGGCATCAACCCCGGCACGTTCACCGCGAGCCACTACTGCCGCGCCGCCTTCGAGGGCGTCACGCTCGGCATGAACTACGGCCTGCGCCGCCTCGCCGACCTCGGCCTCAAGGCCACGCAAATCCGCGCCACCGGCGGCGGCGCGAAGTCAAAACTCTGGCGGCAAATCATGGCCGACGTGTTCAACGCCGAAGTCGTCACACTCAAGGTCAGCGAAGGCGCGGCCTACGGTGCAGCCCTGCAAGCCCTCTGGTGCTGGCGTTTGCAAGCCGGCGAGCAAGTCAGCATCGCCGACCTCACCGACCAGTTCGTCACGCTCAACAAAGCCGAGACCGCCGAGCCGGACGCGAAAAACGTCGCCGTCTATCAGGAGTTGCAAGCCTTGCAGGACGCGACTTCCAAGGCCCTGCGCGGCGTGTTTCAGCAGCACCGAAAGTTCGTGTTGCAGTAGCTCCGTGCCGGCGACTTCCAGTCGCCGCCTTCTGGCGTTGGCAAGGAGCAGACAGTCGCGCTGCCCTACTCCTGCCACTTCACGCCAAGATTCCCTGAATCGGCTTCGCGCCTTCTACGCCGGAGAGTTTCACGTCGAGGCCCTGGAACTTCACGGACAGGCGCGAGTGCTCGATGCCCAGCAGCCGCAGAATCGTCGCGTGCAGGTCGTGGACGTTCACGATGTTCTCGACGGCGGAGTAGCCGAGTTCGTCGGTCGCGCCGTAGCTGATACCCCCTTTGATGCCGCCGCCGGCGAGCCAGATGCTGAAGCCGGCGTTGTGGTGGTCGCGCCCGCTGCCGCCTTGGCTCATCGGCGTCCGGCCGAACTCGCCGGCCCAGACGATGAGGGTGTCCTTGAGCATCCCGCGCTGTTTGAGGTCGGTGATGAGGGCCATGCAGGCGCGGTCAATCTCGGCGGCCTTGAGCGTCACGCCGTCCTTCACGCCGCCGTGGTGGTCCCAGTCCTTGTGATAGAGCTGGATGAAGCGCGTGCCGCGCTCGGCGAGTCGGCGCGCGAGTAGGCAGTTCGCCGCGAACGAGCCGTCGCCGGGTTTGCATCCGTAAAGGTCCAGGATGGCTTGCGGCTCCTTCGAGGTGTCCATGAGCTCGGGCACGCTGGCCTGCATCAGGAAGGCCATTTCATACTGCGCGATGCGTGTGGTAATTTCCGGGTCGTCCACCACGGCGTCGTATTTCCGGTTGAGCGCATTGACGGCTTGCACCACATCGCCCTGCTGGTCGCGGGTGATGCCGGCGGGCGTGCCGAGGTAGAGGACGGCGTCGCCCTTGCTGCGCAATTGCACGCCTTGAAAGCGGCTGGGCAACAGGCCCGACGACCACTGGCGCGCGGCGATGGGCTGGTTCTGTCCGCCCTTGCCCAGCGAAGTCAGCACCACGAAGCCGGGCAAATCCTCCGCCTCGGTGCCGAGGCCGTAAGTGACCCACGCGCCCGCGCTGGGGCGGCCGGCAATCTGCGAGCCGGTGTTCATGAACATGTGGGCCGGGTCGTGGTTGATGGCCTCGGTGGTCATCGAGCGGATGACGCACAGTTCGTCGGCGACGGTGCCGGTTTGCTCAAACAGCTCGCACATCTCCTGGCCGTTCTTCCCGAACTTCTTGAAGCCGAGCTGTGGGCCGTAGCAGTTCAGCTTGGCACCCTGCAACTGCGCGATTTGCTTCCCCTTCGTGAACGAGTCCGGCATCGCCTCGCCGTGCATCTTCGCGAGCTGCGGCTTGTAATCCCACGTCTCCAAGTGCGACGGCCCGCCCGCCATGGTAAGCCAGATGACGCGTTTGGCCTTCGCCGGGAAGTGCAGCGGGTTTACGACGCCGGGCCACTTGTCCTTTGCAGGCGAAGTGGACTTCTTCGCAGCGGCGAGGAGTGCGGGATTCAGCAGCGAGGCGAGCGCGAAGCCGCCGACACCCTGAGCCGTGCGGCCAAGGAAGCCACGGCGGGTCTGCTGTTGCTGACGGAACTGAAGGAGGTCGGAGTGGAGATTCATGGCTTAGGAGCGGGTAATCGTTTCGTGAAGGTTGAGAATGACCCGCGCCACGCTCGTCCACGCGGCGAGTTCCGCGTGGTCGGCGGCGGGAGGCAGCGGGGCGAGGCCGACTTTCAGGAGGGCCTCGGCGGCGGGCGCGTCGGCCTTGTATTGGGCGAGGTGTTTGTCGAAAAGCGCGCGGGCGGTGGCGAGTTCGTCGGGTCGGGGGGCGCGCCCGAGGGCCTGCTTCCATGCCCAAGTGAGGCGGGCATTCGCGTCGCCAGTGGATTCCTTCACGATCCGCGCGGCGAAGGCGCGGGCGGACTCGACGTAGGTCGGGTCGTTGAGCAGCACGAGGGCTTGCTGCGGGATGTTCGAGCGGGTGCGCTCGGCGGCGCATTCCTCGCGGCTGGGCGCGTCGAAGGCGAGCATCGAGGGATGCAGGAAGCTGCGCTGCCACCAAGTGTAAAGGCCGCGGCGGAACTGATCCTCGCCCTTACTCGCGTCGTAGTTGCGCACGGGGAAGTTCAGGTTCTCCCAGTAGCCGTCGGGTTGATACGGGCGGGCGCTCGGGCCGCCAATCTTCGGGTTCATTAGGCCAGCCACCGCCAGCGCGTTGTCGCGCACCATTTCAGCCTCGATGCGCCAGCGGCTCTGGCGGGCGTGCTCGCGGTTGTAAGGGTCGCGGGTCTGCAAGTCCTTCGAGGCGGTGGACACCTGCCGGTAGGCCGCGCTGTTCACGAGCGTGCGGACCATGTGCTTCATGTCCCAATCGCTGGCGACGAATTCGCCTGCGAGCCAGTCCAGTAACGCGGGGTTCACGGGCGGTTCGCCCTGCGCGCCCATGTCGTCGAGCACCTTCGAGAGACCCATGCCGAAGAACTGTCTCCACAGCCGGTTCACGAAGACGCGCGCGGTGAGCGGGTTTTCCTTCGCGACAATCCACTCGGCCAAATCGAGGCGCGTGAGCGGGGCGTCGGCCTTCGCGTCCTTCTTCAGCGACACGGCCAGGAATCCGGGCAGCGCGGGCTGCATCGTCGGGCCGCTCTCGTCCATCCAGTTGCCGCGCGGCAGGACGCGGACGGTGCGCTTCGTCTCCGACACCACCGAGACGATGCACTTGGGAATCTTCGCCTCGTAGTCCGTCTTCGCCTTCTTCGCGCCGGCAAGTTGGGTGCGGAGGCTGGCCAGTTCGGGCGTGAAGCCCTTGAAGTGCGCGAGGAGCTTGTCCTGCTGGGCGGCGGTGCGCTTGTCGGTCGCGACCTTCAGGATGGCTCCGATGTCGGCGGTCGGCGCGGGAGGAAGTGCCACGCGGGCGCTCTCGGCGTCGGCCGTCGCGGCGAGGCGGAAGCGGCCGAGCAAGTGGTCCTTCGCCGTGTGATTCTGTTTCAGCTCGACCGTCAGTGTGTCGCCGGGTTCGAGCGTGAGCGGGGCGGCGAGTTCGAGAACCAAGTGCTGCGCCTTGCCGACTTCCGGCAAGACCGCCCAGCCGAACGACGCGCCCTTCGCATCGCCGTCAATCGCAGAGGCGGCGGTCCACGCCTTGTTCGGGTTCTTTTCGCTGGCGACGGTCTGCTCGAAGGTCGCGCGGGCGGAGGCGAACTTCACCGACTCCGCAGCGGCCTTGCCGTGCTTCACCGTGGCGACGACTTCGGTCAGGACGAAGTTGCCGTTAGCCGCACGACCCGGGCCTTTGCTTGGCAGCGAGTCATCGGGCAGCGCCTCGATGCGCAGGCCGGTCACTTCCTTCACGCCGTTGGTGATGGTCACCGTGTAAGTGTCCTTCTCCGGGCTTTTGCCGCTGGCGAGGACGGAGTTGTCGCCCTGGATGGCCAGCTTCGCGCCGCCGATGGAGGCGACCTTCGCGGGCTTGAGCGGCTTCCACTTCGCGTCGTGCTGCACCGCGGCGAAGGCGTCGTCCTGCCACTTGCCGAACGCGGCGGCGAGCTGCGGTTGCGGGCGGTCGAAGTCCGTCTGGAGCTTCGCGACTTCGCCGTCGAGGCGCGTGACTTCCGCCGTGTCCGCCGCGCTGGGGACGGGAATGCCTTCCTCGCGCTTGCCGATGATGGGTTCCTTGATGTCCGCGAAGAATGCGCCCATCGAGTAAAAGTCGCGTTGCGTGGTGGGGTCGAACTTGTGGTCGTGGCACTGCGCGCAGCCGATGGTCTGGGCGAGCCAGACGGTGCCGACCGCGCGGACGCGGTCGGTGAGGTAACGCGACTCGTAGTCCTTGGCCTGCGCGCCGCCTTCCTCGGTGGAGAGCAGCAGGCGGTTGAAGGCAGAGGCCACGCGCGTCTCCAGCGTGGCGTTCGGCAAGAGGTCGCCGGCGAGTTGCTCGACGGTGAAGCGGTCGAAACGCTTGTTCTCGTTGAACGATTTGATGACGTAGTCGCGATACGGGAAGACGTTGCGCGGCGTGTCGGAGTGGTAGCCGATGGTGTCCGCGTAACGCACCACGTCCAGCCAGCCGATAGCCATGCGCTCGCCGTAATGCGGCGAGGCGAGCAGGCGCTCGACGAGCTTGGCGTAGGCGTCGGGGGATTTGTCGTTCACGAAAGCATCCACTTCCTCGGGCTTCGGTGGCAGGCCGAGCAAGTCGAAATAGAGCCGGCGCGCGAGTGTGCGGCGGTCGGCCTCGGGCGATGGCTTGAGGCCAAGCGTCTTGAGGCGCGCTTGCACGAGATGGTCCACGGCGTTCTGGCCGGCGGGGACGGCGGCCTTCACGGGCGTCACGTAGGCCCAGTGCGTCTGATACTCAGCCCCCTCAGCGACCCAGCGCTTGAGCAAATCCTTTTGCGCAGCGGTGAGCTTCTTGTGCGAGTCCGGCGGCGGCATCAGGTCGTCCACGTCCTTCGTGAAGATGCGTTTCACCAACTCGCTCTGGTCGGGCTTGCCGGGAACGAAGGCCTTCTTCGCGATGGCGTCCTCGCGCACATCGAGGCGGAGCTTGGCCTCGCGCTTCTTCTCGTCGGGGCCGTGGCAGAAGAAGCAGTTGTCCGAGAGCACCGGGCGGATGTCGCGGTTGTAATCCACCTTCTTGGAGCTGGCGGCGGGCGCGGCGAGGGCGGAGGCAGAGAGTGATACAGTGGCGACCAGAGTGAGAAGTAAGCGTGGTGACGGCATAAAATCGGCTGTTCGACCCGCAGGGCAAAGGGGTGATTCAACCAACGGCGGCATCGAACTACTTGGCCGCGTGGATGACGAGGTTCAGCTTGCCGATTTCCAAGCGGCTGCCGTCCTTGAGCGGCGTGCGTTTGCCCGTGGCCGTCTCGACGTATTCGATGAGGCCGTTGCTGAATGCGATCCTGGCGAAGCGCGGCGGCAACCCACGCACGAAGACGTGGTTCTCGCCGCCGCCGATGGTCACAGCCTGCGCACCGAGGTTGAAGTTCGTGGTTTCGTTCGGTGCCCAGATGACTTCGAGGCTTGCCTCGCGGAACAGCTTCTCGACCACAATCATCGCCAGCCCGAGTGCGAGGCCGAGCGTGCCGATGCCCACGAGTCGGCCAATCGCGTCCGGCAACACCGCTCCAACCAGCAGGAAGCCAACCCCGCCCAAGCCGCCGCCCACCGCGCCGGCAAGCAGCCCGCGCAGCAAGCCCAAGTTCGGCACCGGTCGCGACAGCAACGCGCCGAGCAGCGCCCCCATCAACGCCCAGCAGGCCACACGCACCACGACGGCGTGGAAGGCTGCCGGCCCGATTTGCACCGAGTAGGCGGCCTGCGCCACTGCGCCGGAAACGAAGCCAGCCAGCGCGCCGAGCAGCAGGATTTTCTGGGCGCTGCGCGGCCGCACGTCCCGGCGCTGGTGCCACTCACCGGCCACGAACAGCGCCGTGGCCAGCACGCTGGCAGCGATGGCGGACCAGATTCCCGTTGCGACGATGAGCGCAAATGGAGTGGCGTCCCGTCCCCCACCTGGCGCGAACTCAGCGAGCACCGAACCCGCCGCGCCACCGAAACCTCCGGCGAGCAGGTAGAGCAGCGGCTTGTTCGAGCGCAGGGCGACCAGCGCGGGCGGCAGGCTGCCGGGTTGGGCGGTGGTGGACATTCCAGATGCGAGTTGCGGTAGGAGGGTTTGAACCACTGACCTGCACTAACCTGCACTGATGGGATTTCGGATTAGTGCCGGTCAGTGCCAGTTAGTGGTGCATCAATGGGGGCTTCAGTCTTTGCCCCTGCGGACGCGTTCCTTCTTCTCCTCCATCTCGGCGTTCAAAGTCCTGCGGTCGCTGACGAGCTGCTTCTCCAGTTGCACGTAAGCCTCGGCGTCACCCTTCTCGGCGGCTTTCTGGAGCTGGCCCTTCACGAGAATTTCTCGGTCGGCGATTTTGGATTTGTAGAGTGAGTCGAGGTCGGCGAGTTGGGCTTTCTGCGCGGCGGTGACTTTGGTGGCAGGGGCCTGCTTGCTCAGGCGTTCCATCGCGATTTCGTAGGAAGATTTCATAAGGTGAGTGTTCAGTAATCAGTGTTCAGTGCCGCGAGACTACCTCGCCGTCGGTCTGGTGCAATCCTGTCGACGACTGAACACTGACCTCCACCTTCCCACCTACCACGCGCACGGGATACGAACGCACGGGCCGGGCCGGTTTGGTGACGCCCGCGCCGGTCTTGAGGTCGAAGGCCCAGCCGTGGAGTGGACAAGTGACCTGGCACGCGTCCGCGTCCACCCAA
>JAYTIO010000148.1:0-9870 GCA_043731805.1 Pedosphaera sp.
TTCGCCGTGAGCACGCCCTTCTGCGAGTCGAACTTCCAGACGAAGATTTTATCCAGCCCCAGGTCCACGTGCAGCACATGGCGGCCGGTGGGATCGGCCTGGATCATGTGCGCGTGCGTCCGGTCGTGCCCGCTGAAGGCGAAGCTGCCGGGCGGGGCGTTCACGGCCTTGCGCGGGCCGACGGGGCCGGCATCGAGCTTGATGTCCGTAGCGGTGCCCAACCTCCCATCGGGCAGGATGGGCACCACCGCCACGCTGCCGCCAAAGTAGTTGGCCACGAGGAGGAACTTGCCCGACGGATGCACGCTCACGTAGGTGGGTCCGGCCCCGCCGGAGGGGACGGTGTTGAGCAGTTGCAACTGCCCGTCCGCCCGGTTGATGGCGAAGGCGCTGACCGTGCCCTCGTTGCCGGCACCCACGCGGTCCGTCTCGTTGGCGGAGTAGAGGCGGGTGCCGGCGGCGTTCAAGGCCAGGCAGCTCGGGCTGGTCCCCAGTTCATGCACGCCGCTTGGGGTCAGGCTCCCGGTGTTGCGGTTGACCTGGAAGAGGTGAATCCCGCGCCCATTGCCGGGCGGTAAGTCCACCTGCGTCGGCAGCACATCACGCAGCGGCGAACTGAAGGTGCCTACATAGGCCATGAGCGGCCCCTTGGCCGCTGCGGCCGCTGCGGCCGGGGCCTCGAGCAAGCTCGTCAGGAGCGGGGCGGCCCCTGCCAGCGCGGTGCTGGCTTTCAAAAACGAACGCCGGGAAACGGTGTGCGGAATCAGGATGGGAGGAGGCTGCATGGCTGGCGGAACGGTAGGAGCAAGCGCGCCGAGGGGTCGAGCAAAACCACCGGCTGAGGCCGTCGCGGAAGAAACTTTCCCGCGCGCAGCGAACTTCACCTTCCGCCCATCCGGCCCGCCTGCTACCTTGCCCGCCGTGGATTTGGCAGCATACAAAGCGCGGCGACCGCGACGCGATCAGGCGAGCCTGCTCGTGCTGGCGTTCGTCTGCTCCATCGTCGCGCACATCGTCATCGTGCTGGCGTGGGAGTTCCGCGCCCCCCTGCCGCACCTCGCGTGGCTGGACTGGCTCAAGACCCAGTCGGCGAAGCTCAACCCCGCCGCGTTGCTGATGAAGCTCGATGAGTCCAAGCCCAAGCCGCCGGAGTTGAAGAAACTTTTCGCCACGCCGCCGCCGCCCGAAGACCCGCCGATGCCGCAGCTTACCTTCGTGGACGTGGACCCGGCCCAGGCCAGCGAGCCGCCGAAGGACGCGAAATTTTATTCCGCCGTCAGCACCCGCGCGGCGAACCCGGAGACGAAGATCGAGTCGAACGTGCCGAAGATTGATGGCAAGCAGGAGCAGTTCGCCAAGGTCACGGAAGTCGCCAAGCCGCTGCCTCTCGCCGAGCCGCCACCCACGCTGAAGCCAAAAGCGCCGACGCCCCCTACCGAGGTCAAGCCCACACCCGAACCCAAGCCCCAGCCGCCCCCGCCCGCGCCGCAGGCCGCCCCGGCCCCCCAGCCCAAGCCCGCCCCGCCCGTCGAGCCGCCGAAGCCGGACGAACCGAAACCCTTGCAGCCCACGCCGCCGCCCGCTCCCCAACCGGCCGGCGACACGTTGCCAAAACCCAAGCCCGCGCCCCCCGCCCCGCCTTCACCGCCGGCGCCCGTGCAAGTCGCCAAGGCTGCGACGGCCCCGCCCGCGCCGGCGACGCCGACGTTAAGCCCGAGCATGACGAAGCCCACGCCGCCGCCGGAGCCGGGCGAGGCTGAGACGAAAGTCGCCCGCCCGCGCACTATCAAGGAAGCCCTCGCACGCCGGGCCGAGAGCGGTTTGGTCGGCGAGAAGATGAGGCAGGAGGGCGGCGTGAAGAACCTCGGCGTCAGCGCGCTGGACGTGCGTGGGATGGCGTTCGGGGCCTACGACGCCGCCATCATCCAAGCCATCCAGCAGCGCTGGTATAGCCTGCTGGAGTCGCGCCCCACGCCGCGCGGCAAGGTCGTGCTAGAGTTCCGTCTGCACTTCGACGGCCGGGTGACGGACGTGAAAATCAACGACGCCGACGTGGGCGAGCTTTACTCGCTCTTCTGCCAGAAGGCCGTGCAAGACCCGGCGCCATTTCCCCGCTGGCCCAGCGATATGCGGCGTCAGTTGGCCGCCGACCACCGCGACGTGCGCTTCACGTTCTTCTACAACTGAGGGGCGGCGAAGTTGAGAGTTTGGGAGTTCAGAGTTGAGAGTCGCCCAAGCCATCCCTTCCACCATCGCCTCCTCTCAACTCTCAACTTTCAACTTTCATCTTTCAACTCCCCCCCCCGGCAGTCATCAATGCCACCCGACAAATGGAACAAGCCATCATCCTAGTGCTGACGCTGACCTCGGTTCTCAGCCTGACCTTCATCATCGAACGCGGCCTCGCCCTGCGCCTCGCACGCGTCATCCCGCCCGTCCTGGAAGAGGCGGTCGAGAACTGCCAGTTGCCCTCCGACCTGCCCATGCTCCGGCGCACCTGCGAGCAGCATCCCTCCGCCCTGAGCCGCCTGTTGCTCGTCGCCGCCAACCACCTCGACTGTCCCAAGGGCGAAAACATTGACGCGCTCCAAACCAAGGCCCGCCACGAGATGGCGCAGTTGGAACGCGGCCTCGTCGTCTTGGAAATCATCACCGGCATCGCGCCGCTGCTGGGGCTGGTCGGCACGGTCTATGGCTTGATTCTCCTCTTCACCGGCATGGGGCAGCAGACCCTCGCAGGCGACAACTCGCTCTTCTCCGCCGGCATCGCGCTGGCCTTGCGAGCGACGCTCTTCGGCCTGCTCGTGGCGATCCCCTCGCTGGTCTCGTGGAGCTACTACAGCAAGAAGGTCGAGACGCTCGCCGTCGAGATGGAGACCCTCTGCGACGAGTTCCTCCAGCGCCAATACCGGGCCATGAACCGGGCGTCTTGACCACGGTGAAACCAAGACCCGGAATTTATAAGGAGGGCAGGAGGGCAGGAGGGGGAGACCGTCCGAACGCCTCAGCTCTGTTCTGCCGGCCTGTGGCTCTGGGCGTGGCCGTGCTGCCAGAAAGTCGCCTTTCGCAAAGCAGCACGCAGATGCTCCCTCCCCCTCCTGCCTTCCTGCTCTCCTTATAAAAGTCCGTGCAATTCCTCGCCCGCAAACGCCGCCCGCCGCCCGCCGTCATCATCGTCTCGTTGATTGACGTGCTCATGGTCGTGCTCATCTTCCTGATGGTCACGACTACTTTCCGCCAGCAGCCGGCGGTGAAGCTCACGCTCCCCGAATCCAAGCAGGCCAAGGAAGGCGTGGCCGAGAAAATCCCGCCGCTCTTCGTGGACATCGTCAAGGCCGCGCCCCACCTGCACTTCGGCGGCAAGCCCGTCACCGCCGAGAAGCTTCAGGAGGCGCTCGCCGCCAAGGTGCAGGAAAACCCGAACGTCGTCCTGGCCATCCGTTCCGATACCGAAGCCCCCGTCGGCCAGCTCGTGAAGGTCATGGACGCCGCCAAGGCCGCGAAGGTGAAGGCCGTCACCGCCTACACGAAACAGCCGGGGCAGAAGTGAGGGTGGGGGAAAGTAATTAGTGATTAGTGCGACCCGTGCGAAGGCATGAGGCCGCTGCCCGACTAAGCACTAATCACTAACCCCTTTCCCCACCCGCCGCGCTTCTGCTCTACTCCACCGCACGCTTTATGAATCAACTGCTCCGCCTCACCACCCTCGCCCTCGCCCTCGCCCTCGCCCTCGCCACCGCCGTCGCGCAGGCCCCCAAGCTCACCAAAAAACAACTCAACCTGAAAGCCTCCGCGCCCAACGCCGGCCAGGCCATCAACGAGAACAAGGCCACACCCATCGAGCGCATCAAGGTGCTCAAGGACTTCAAGGTCGAGCTGCTCCACTCCGTGCCCATCGGCGAGCAGGGTTCGTGGGTCAACCTTTGCACCGACGGCAAGGGCCGCATCCTCGCCAGCGACCAATACGGCGGGCTCTTCCGCTTTGCCCCGCCCGCGCCCGGCCAAGCACTCGACCCGGCGAAGATTGAGAAAGTCCCCGCCGCCATTCGCGCCGTGAACGGCCTGCTCTGGTTCAACAACGGCCTCTACTGCGCCGTGAATGACTACGAGAACAAAATCCCCAGTGGCCTCTACCGCGTCACCTCCTCGAAGAACGACGACGTGCTCGACAAGGTGGAACTCCTCCGCGAGATGAACGCGCGCGGCGACCACGGCGTTCACGCCATCGTGCCCGCGCCTGATGGCAAGTCGCTCTTCCTCATCACCGGCAACGGCACCAAGCCCACGGCGTTCAGCGGGTCGAAAGTTCCGCTCGTCTGGGGCGAGGACCACGTCCTGCCGCGCATGCCCGACGGTCGCGGCTTCATGCGCGAGGTGCTCGGGCCCGGCGGCATCATTTACCAAGTCTCGCTCGATGGGGAAACCTTCACGCCCTACTCCTCCGGCTACCGCAACATCTTCGACGGCGCGTTCAACCGTGACGGCGAGCTGTTCACCTACGACGCCGACATGGAATACGATTTCAACACGCCGTGGTATCGCCCCACGCGCGTGAACCACGTCACCAGCGGCAGCGAATACGGCTGGCGCAACGGCGCGGGCAAGCGCCCCGAGTGGTATCCCGACAACCTCGGCGCGGTCGCGAACATCGGCCCCGGCTCGCCCACCGGCGTGACCTTCGGCTACGGCGCGAAGTTCCCGGCGAAGTATCAGGACGCGCTCTTCATCCTCGATTGGAGCTGGGGCAAACTCTACGCCGTCCACCTCAAGCCCGACGGCTCCAGCTACACCGCCACGCGCGAGGAATTCCTTTCCGGCTCACCGTTGCCGCTCACCGACGCCATCATCCATCCGCAGGACGGCGCGATGTATTTCGCCATCGGCGGCCGCAAGGTGCAGTCCGGCCTCTACCGCGTGACTTACACGGGCAAGGAATCCACCGCGCCGTCGAAGCCCAGGACCGACCCCGTCGCCGCGAAGGCCCGCGAACTCCGCCACTCACTCGAAGCCTTCCACGGCCACGCCGACCCGAAAGCCGTCGCCGCCGCGTGGCCGCACTTGAACAGCAGCGACCGCTACCTCCGCTGGGCCGCGCGCATCGCCCTCGAATGGCAGCCCGCCGCGACGTGGGCCAACAAGGCGTTCGCCGAGCAGGACGGCGGCAAACAGGTCGAAGCCCTGCTCGGCCTCGCCCGCCTCACCGGCATTGACCCGCAGCATCGTAAGCCCACCGATGCGCCCGTGGACACCGCGCTGGCCGCGAAGATTTACGCCGCGCTGGGGAAGCTGGATTGGAAGACGCTCAACCACGAGCAACGCCTCGCCCTCGTCCGCACCACGGAAATCTGCCTCGTCCGCTTCGGCCAGCCCGACGATGCGACACGCCAGCGCCTCCTCGCCAAGCTCGACCCGCTGTTCCCCGCCGAGAACTTTCAGTTGAACTGGGTGCTCTGCGAGACGCTCGTCGCGCTCCAGTCGCCGACCATCGCCGCCAAGGGCATCGCCGCGCTGAAGAATGCGCCCGGCCAGGAGGAGCAGATGGAATACGCTCGCTCGCTCCGCATGCTCAAGGCCGGCTGGACCACCGTGCTGCGCACCGACCAGTTCAACTGGTTCCTGCGCGCCGCGAACTACCGCGGCGGCGCGAGCTTCGAGAAGTTCATCGAGTTCATCCGCACCGGAGCCGAGGCCACTCTGAGCGACTCGGAGAAGACCGCGCTGGCCGAACTGCTGGCGAAGAAGCCGGTGAAGAAGTCACCGCTCGAAGCGCTGGCCGAAGCCTTCGCCGGTCGCACGCAAGTGAAGGAATGGAAGCTCGACGAACTCGCCGCCGCCGCCGAGAAGGGTGGACTTCAACACCGCAACTACGCGAACGGGCGCAAGATGTTCGGTGCCGCCGCGTGCTTCGCGTGCCACCGCTTCGGCAACGAGGGCGGCATGACCGGCCCCGACCTCACGACGGCGGGCGGCCGCTACAACGCGCGCGACTTCCTCGACCAGATCATCAACCCGAGCAAAGAGATCAACGAGCAGTTCGTCCCCGTGGTGCTGACCAAGACCGACGGCGAAACGATCACCGGCATCATCGTGAACCTCAACGGCGACACCGTGAGTGTGAACACCGACCTGACCGACCCGAACCAGCAAGAGCGCATTGACCGCAAGCAGGTCGTGAAGATGGAGCCGTCGAAAGTATCGCCCATGCCCGAGGGTCTGCTCAACATGCTCAAGCAGGAGGAAATCCTCGACCTCGTCGCCTACGTCCTCAGCGGCGGCGACGCCAAGCACGCGATGTTCAAGAAGTAGTCACGGAGCGCCGGTCTCCGACCCAGCGTGCCCATTGGCAAAGGGGCGGCAGGCGAAGGACCGCCACCTGCTGCTCCTCAGTTCTCGTCAACGCCGGGTCGGAGACCGGCACTCCGCTTACGTGATATGCGCGCCCTGCGTCTCGACATACACGGCGTAGAGCGAGGTGCTCGCGGCCATGAAGAGACGGTTCCGTTTCGCACCACCGAAGCAGAGGTTCGCGCAAATCTCCGGCAGCAGAATCTGGCCGATGCGCTGCCCGTCCGTGCCCGCGAAGATGTGGACTCCATCGTAGCCGTCACCCACCCAGCCGGCGGCGGCCCAGATGTTCCCCTCGGTGTCGCAGCGGATGCCGTCGGCGAAGCCCGCGACGTATTCTGAATCTCGAATTCCCAACCCAGGATCCTTTATCTGCTCGCCGGTCAGAATGTGCGGGTGTGCCCCTCGCACGATTGCTTTCATCGAGGCAAACTCCTTCCGATTCTTGAGCTTCTTCCCGTCCACGTCGAAGACCCAGATGTTCTTCGGGGCTTCGGGGTAATGGCTCGCGCCGGTGTCCGCCACGTAGAGCTTCTTGTAGTCCGGTGAGAAGCACAGGCCGTTGGGTTTGAACGCCTCGTCCGTGGCCTTCTCGATCTTGCCGGACTTGCCATCAATCACATACACCGCCTCCTTCTGGTTCGGCTGGACGGTCGTGGACTTCACCAACGCGCCTTCGTAGTTCATCAGGCCGCCGTAGCCGGGGTCGGTGAACCAGATGTCGCCGCCCGGATGCACCACGATGTCGTTCGGCGCGTTGAAGGGCTTCCCGCCGAACTTGTCCGCCAGCACGGACACGCTGCCGTTGTGCTCGTAGCGCACGACGCGCCGCGTGAGATGCTCGCAGCTCAACTCGCGGCCCTCGTAGTCAAAGGTGTTGCCGTTGCTGTTGTTCGACGGGCTGCGCAGCGTGCTCACGTGGCCGTCCTCTTCGAGCCAGCGCATCTGCACGTTGTTCGGGATGTCGCTCCAGAGCAGGTAACGGCCCACGCCATTCCACGCGCAGCCCTCGGCCCAGAGCATGTTCGGGTTGTGGTAGAGGCGCTGAATCGGCGTGTTGCCGAGCTTCGCCTTGAAGCGCTTGTCCAGCGAGATGATGTCCGGGTCCGGGTAGCGCGTGGGGATTTTGCCGGTCCAATCGCGGTCGGCGGCAGCGGCCCCGGCGACGGCGGTGGTGGCGGCGGTGAGGAACGAACGGCGGGTGAGGGCGGAGGGAGTGTTCATGGCTAGTGTGGCGACGGGGCTGAGAGTGAAAAGATGGCGGCGGCTTTTCAAGGAAAACCACGGCGGGTTGCGGGCGTGGTGGAAGGCCGGACGCGCCGAAGAGCGGCGGAGGGCCGCCGCAGTCCAAGACGCTGGCGCTTTGACCGTGGCGAACAAACTTTGCTGCCCTTCTCTTTCGCCTTAACCTCGTCACCATGAAAGCAGCTTATATCACCGCTCCGTGCCCCGCCGAGGGCATCCTGTTCGGCGACCTCCCGCAGCCGCAGCCGCGCGCCGGCGAGGTGCTCGTCCGCGTCCGCGCCGTCGCGGTCAACCCGATTGATACCTACGTCCGCGCCGGGCTGGTGAAGATGAACCTTCCCTTGCCCTTCGTCATCGGCTGCGACCTCGCGGGCGTGGTCGAGGCCGTCGGCGCGGAGGCACAGCGCTTCCAACCCGGCGACCGCGTGTGGAGTTCGAACCAAGGTCTGTTTGGCCGCCAAGGCACCTTCGCCGAGTTCGCGTGCGTGCAGGAGCGCTGGCTCAATCCCACGCCCACCGGCGTGCGCGACGAGGCCGCCGCCGCCTGCGCGCTCGTCGGCATCACGGCGCACCTCGGGCTATTCGCGAAGGCCCGACTGCAAGCGGGCGAAACGGTCTTCGTCAACGGCGGCGCAGGCGGCGTCGGCTCGATGGTCGTGCAACTCGCGAAGGCCGCTGGCGCACGCGTCATCGCTACGGCGGGCAGCGACGAGCGGGTGGCGAAGGCGCGTTCCTTCGGCGCGGACTTGGTTGTGAACCATCGCACGCAGGACGTGGCCGCCGCCGTGAAGGAGTTCGCACCCGCCGGCGTGAACGTCTTCTGGGAGACGCAGCGCGAGCCGGACTTCGACCGCGCCGTGCCGCTGCTCGCGCCGCGCGGTCGCTTCGTGCTCATGGCGGGACGCGAGGCCCGGCCGGTTTTCCCGGTCGGCCCGTTCTACGTGAAGGACTGCTCGCTGCACGGCTTCGCGATGTTCAACGCCACGCCGGACGAGCAACGCCCGTGCGCCGACGACCTGAACCGCTGGCTCGCCGAGGGCAAGGTGCGCGCAAACATCGACCGCGTGCTGCCGCTGGCCGAGGCCGCAGCAGCGCATCGCTTGCAGGAAGAGAGCACGCTCCAGAAGTCCGGCGCGCTGGCGGGCAAACTCGTGCTGCGGCCGTGAGGTGTTGGCCGGATTTTGGCCACAGATGGGCACAGATGAAACACAGATTAAGAGGGCAGCAACGGCAGGACCTCCAGGCCCTATCTGTGCCCATCTGTGGCCAAAACCTCGGGGCCGCCGCACCACGATTGGCTTTGGTATTTCACGCGGGTGACTTAGCCTCCGTCCCATCGTGGCTCTCGTGAACAACCCTGCGCTCATTGCGTTCTGCGCCGTGCTCGCGCCCGAGCTGGCGCTGGCGCAAGTGCTCGTGCGCCGGCTGGCGGCGGGCTTCGAGCTGCGTCACCTCGGTGACCGCGACGCGGCGGCGGAAAGCTTGCGGCCCGTGGCCTCCGCCGAGTTGCGCGTGCTGGCCAACCACACCGCCGCCGGAGCCTTCCGTCCGCTCAAGTCCGCGCCGAACTTGCGCGCTGGCTGGCGGTGCGTGGCGAGGGACGACGCGGAGTTGGAGTTCGCCCTCAGCCAGCTTTACCCCGGGGCGGTGGCGGACTGGTTTGCGGCGCAGTCAGCCGGGCCGCCGGTCACGCACTACCGCGAGTTCACCGCGCGCCAGTCCGGGATGTATCGCATCACGACACTGCTCACGGACGCGCAGGCTGGACCGGTCATCCGTGCTTGCTGCGCCGCGCGCTTCTGCCTCAAGCGCCGGCTCTGGACCGTGGCCGGACTCGCGCCGGACGCGGCGGACGCGAAGAGTCTCATTCCGTGTCTGGAACCGTGCGCCGTGCTGCTGGAGTTCGCGCGCAAGGCGGTGCGCATCGAGCAGGAGGAAGCCAAGCCCACGCTCACCTTGGCCCCGTCGGAAGTCACCTCGCTCCTCGCCGCGCTGGAAACCGCGTTGGCGCATCCGCCCGCCGGCCAGCGCGAAGCCGACTTGGCCGCGGACGACAACCCGCGTCGGCTGCAACTGCTGCGCGAGAAGCTGCTGGTGGTTGCCCCCGTGCCCAGTCCGGCCCGTCAGGAATAACTCCCCATCCTCCCCGTCCAACCCCGCCATGAAACGAACCGTTCTCCGCGCCCTCGCCGCCACGTTGTTGCTCGCCGCCTGCGCCAGCGGCCCCGCGCACGCCCAAGCTCCTGCCGACGCCGACACACTGTTGGCGCAGTTGCAGCA
>JAYTIO010000149.1:0-4982 GCA_043731805.1 Pedosphaera sp.
ACTCGATGGTCCCGCCGATGAAACCGAGTGGGAATCGTGCGAGCCGCTCATCCAACCACGCGTCCGGGATTACCTGAACAAGTGGAAGCCCGCCTTCGAGTTGTTCGGTGATGGCACGAGGTTCCTTCAATTGCCCAACCTGATGCTGGGCAAGGACTCCGACGAAGGCAACGCCGCGACCAAACTCGACCTTGCACTGGCCACCGGCAACAACTCGACGCTGTTCGATAACCGCGCTGGGGAGGATCGAACTCTTGCGTCGGCTCGCTCTGCTCTAAATCTCCTGACCTTTCAGTGCTTCGCGCCCGGCGGACGCATTGGAGTCGCCAAATGGAACGGCAAGGAGACGGCCGGCAAGGGATCGAGCACTCACGCGCCATGCACTCCGTCCAGCATGGTTCACACTCTGGTGCTTGGCGGCACGCTGTTGGAAACCCTTCGCCGCAACTTGCTGACACGCGAAAACGGGATGGACTTCCACGGCCCCAATCGCTGGGGAAAGCCGGTCTGGGAACAGCCCGTCGAAAAGGTGAACGACAAGGCCGCCACCGAGAATGCCAGCGCGACTTACCTTGGAAGATTGGTGCCGGTGAGCCGAGCTGTCCGCCTGGATGATGATGGCTTCTCCATCATCCTCGCCAACGGCCTTGAATACCCAATCTTCCCAGCGTTTCGCGAAACGACGGCCACCGTCATCAAGCGCAAGGACGAACTCGCCCTGCTCCCGGCTTCAACCAGTCGAAGCCTCTGGCGGCAACTTGCCGCCGTGTCGGTAACGCGCCGGGCCGGAGCCGATGCGGTCTGCGGTCCACTCGCCTTGAATCACGCAACCACATCACGGGAGACGTCGCTTTGGGTCGGCGCACTGGTCACGGACAAAGCCAAGATTGAAGATGTCGTCGAGTCCACCTACACGCTCCCGGCAGGCATGTTCACGGACTTCGGACGTCTCGCCTACGAGCAGGGCGTCACTCACGCGGAGGAACGGGAGGGCATCCTCATCCAGGCGGTGAAAACCTACGCCTCCACGTTGAAGGTTGCCGCCCCAGCTTACGACCGTGCTCGCCAGCTCTTCTGGACCCGCGTCGAACAGCACCTCGCCACGCTCTTCGACCTGGCGCGGAATACGGATCTCGTCGCAGACCTGCCCAACTCGCCGTGGGGCGAGAAAGTTCAGGACGCGGCGCGCGCCGCCTACGAACAATCCTGTCCGCGCCAGACGCCGCGCCAGATTCAGGCTTACGCACTCGGCCTGCGCAAACTCACCTTCGTTCCCAAACCAGCCAAACCAGCCAAACCAACCCCCGCTTCCCCATGAGTGAAAACAAACGATCCCCGAAGGAACGCGCTGCTCAATTCGTCGGCGCGCTCCGCCGCGCCTGTGAGGACCGCGGCAAACGCGCCGCGCTCCGCCGCGGCCTCAGCCCCGCCACCGTCATGGATGCCTGGCCCGTCATCGCCAGTCTCGGCGGGGACATCGGTCAGCCCGGCGAATCCGTCTTCGTGGACATCGCCGCGCTGTTCGCCAGCCATCCCGAGGAATCCAAGGACCGTAATTTCGGCGAGACTTGCCGCCGCATCGCGCAAGGTGACGGCAAGGAAATCGCCGACAGCTTCGAGCGCCGCTTCCGCCGCCTGCTCGCGTGCGACGACGTGGCGAACGTGACCGGGCAACTCCGCTCCTGGGTTCGCCTCGCTGCGAGCAAGGGAGTGGGCGTGAACTACGAAAGCCTCTTCGCCGACCTGCGGAACTGGCCGTGGTATGCGGACGACATCCGCGTGAAATGGGCCCGCTCCTTCTGGCAATCTGGCGACCTCGCCCCCGAAACTCCGACCGCCAACCTCAACCCCGCCACCGCATGAGCACACTTGTTGCCCTCGCCCCCGCTGGTTCCGCGACCGCCACGCTGCATCTCACACAGCTTCTCGTCCCTTACGAGGATGCTGTCCGCCTCCTTCGCATCCGCGACACCTACGACTGGCACCAGCGCGTCTGGCAGGCGTTCGGCGGGCGCGATGGGCAGACGCGTGACTTCCTCATCCGCGTGGATCGGAAAGAGGAGGCCTTCCGCGTTCTCATCCTTTCCCATTCGCAGCCGGCCAAACCCGACTGGTGCCCCACCGATTGCTTCGGCACCAAGGTCGTCCCCGACGACTACTTCGCCCACGCCCGTTACCGCTTCAGCCTGCTGGCCAATCCCACGAAGAAACTCCGCGTGGACAACCCCGACGGCACGCGGAAGAAGAACGGCCGCCGCGTGCCGCTCACTCAGCGCGGGGAACTCATCGCCTGGCTGACGCGCAAGGGCGAGGCCGCCGGGTTCAGCCTCAACCCGGACAGCCTCCGCACCCTCCCGCGCGGTCGCGAGTTCTTCCACAAGGACGGCACCTCGCACGGCACGCACACCGCCGTTGAGTTCCAAGGCGAACTTAGCGTGACCGACCCGGTGCAGTTCCGCGTCACCGTCGCCAACGGCATTGGTTCGGCCAAGGCCTTTGGCTTCGGCCTGCTCGTCATCGCTCCCCTTTCCTGAACCACTCAACACTCAAACAAACATGAAACTGATCGAACTCCACATCCTGCAATCCTTCCCCGTCTCCTGCCTCAACCGCGACGACGTCGGCTCGCCCAAGACCGCCGTCTTCGGCGGCGTCAACCGTGCCCGGCTCTCCAGCCAATCACTCAAACGCGCCATCCGCGAATTCGCACAGGACAACCTGCCCGGAGCACGGTTTGGCGGACAGCGCACCAAGCTCATCGTTCAACCGCTCGCGGACGCGCTGAAGAAGCACGGTGTCACCGATGGGACAGTTGCGGACGAACACGCTGCGAACATCGCCGACAAACTCGCCAAGCTCGATGCCAAGTCGGAGGAGCCGAAGGTCGGCACGCTGACCTTCCTCGCGCCCTCGGAGATTGACTCCATCGCGAAGCAGGTCGCCGAGTTGCTGAAGACCAACCCGAAGTCCAAGGACTACGAGAAGCATCTGGACAAGTATTGCAAAGCCGCCGGCCTGCTCGACGGCGCGGACATCGCCATCTTCGGTCGCATGGCGGCCAGCCTGCCCTCGCTCACGCTGGAAGGCGCGGCCATGTTCAGCCACGCGCTTTCCACCCATAAAGCAGACAACGATCTCGACTTCTATTCCGCCGTGGACGACCGCAAGCCAAAGGGAGACGACGCCGGGGCGGGTATGATCGGCACCCTGGAGTTCTCGTCTGCGGTTTACTACCGCTACGCCGCATTAAACCTCGGTCTGCTCGCAGACGCCGACCACCTCGCCAAACTAACGGTGGACGAACGCCGGCACGTCGTGGACGCCTTCATCCGCGCCACGCTCATGGCCGTGCCCGGTGCGCGGAAGAACTCCATGAACGCCCACACGTTGCCGGGTTTCGTGCTCGGAACTTACAAGTCCGCAGGGCAGCCCGTGCAGCTCATCAACGCCTTCGAGGAGCCGGTCCGACCGAAGTCCGGCCTGCTTGCCGAATCCATCGCCAAGCTCCAAGCCCATCACGAGGCGCTCAAGGAAACCTGGGGCATCGCTTGCGATGTCGAACAGGCAATGCCCGCCGTGAACCTCAACGCCTTCTCTGAGGCCCTGACCAAGCATGTCGTCTAACGCCTGCCTCGCCCTGTTGCTTGATGGCCCGATGCAATCGTGGGGCCATGCCTCGCGCTTCGAGCGCCGCACCACCGCGCTCCACCCTACGCGTAGCGGGGTCGTCGGTCTCATAGCGGCAGCGGTGGGAATAGACAAACACGCGGCGGATGAGACGGAACAACTCGCCCGGTTCGCCCCGCTAAACATCACCACGCTGACGCTCCCTCGCCGAAATCGGCGGGAGCCGGAACTGTTGATGCAGCGGCTGGAGGATTACCACACCGTCACGGGAATCCGCAGGGCCAGCGGCAAAGTGGACGACGACGCCACCGTGCAGACCTACCGCCACTACCTCCTCGACGCCCGCTTCGGCGTGCTGCTCGAAGGACCAGTCCCGCTGCTCGTAGAAATCGCCGCCGCCATTCGCAATCCCAAGTGGGGCGTCTGGCTCGGCCGCAAATGCTGCATCCCCGCCAGCCCGGTGCTCGTGGCATCGCCCAGTAGCCGCTCCGTGGTTTGGGCCGCGCTGCTCCAGCGTGCCGGCTACACGGGCACGGAAACCGAAGACCAATTCAACCGGGTGCTAGAAGTCGCCGCCAGCGAGAGCGGCGCGGACATGATTGAAGACACCCCGATTGCCTACGGTGCTCCCATCGGCGAACGCCACGCGCCGCGTTGGGTTCGCCGTGTGCCGAAGTCCACAACCGCCAGTCCAAAGCCCGCAACCGGCTGATGCCTCTCTTTGAACGCCCGCCCCTCGAAACACTCGCGCCCGCCAAGGACCGCTGGACACCTCTCTACTTGGAGCACGGACGGCTCGAAGTGGACGACTCCAGCGTAAAGTGGATCGGCGCAGACGGGCTACTCTGCCGCATCCCGGTGGCCACCGTCTCCGCGCTCATCCTTGGCCCGGGCACCACAGTGACGCATGCCGCGATGAAAGCCTGCGGCGAGAGCAACACGCCCGTCTGCTGGACAGGCGAGGATTCCATGCGCTTCTACGCCTTCGGCCTGACGCCCAATCACACCAACGACATGCCCCGCCTCCACGCTGAAGCCTGGGCCGACAAACGCCGCCGCACCCAGATCGCCCGCGCCATGTTCCTCATGCGCTTCCCGGGCGTGGACGTGGAGGGCAAGTCCGTGAAGGAACTGCGCGGCATGGAAGGCCTGCGGGTGCGGGCGCTTTACGCCCAGTTCGGCCTGCAACACGGAGTCACCTGGAAGGGCCGCAACTACGACCGGCAGAACTGGGACATGTCCGACGGCATCAACCGCGCCCTCTCCTCCGCCAACGCCAGCCTCTACGCCCTCTGCGCCGCCGTCGTCACCTCGCTCGGCTACATCCCCAGCCTCGGCTTTGTGCATGATGCCGG
>JAYTIO010000150.1:0-3066 GCA_043731805.1 Pedosphaera sp.
GGTGAAGCCGTATTGGATGCCGATGACCTTGTGGTCGGTGGAGAAGACGTAGGAGCGCAGGAAGCCGGGGTCGTGGTGCTCGTGGCTGTGCGCCGCTTCCGTGTGCGTGGTTGTCGTGGCCTGCATAAAGTCGTTTTTCAGTCTGCGTTCGGTTGCGTTCCCGCGCAGGAGCCGTGTTGTCTAGCGGCGCGGGATTGAATGTCAATTACGGACTAAGCTGCTTTGCGATTCTTGCCTGCTCTTAACTTCTTTTTGTTACTGCTTGTCGAAAACCATCAGCCCCAGCAGCAGCGGCAGATACAAAATCGAGGCGAAGAACAGCCGTCGCGCGCTCAGGCGGTCCATCTGCCGCGCGAACCGCATCGCGCACCAGAGGAACCCCAACCCCAGCGCCAACGCGCCAAACAGATACAGCGCGCCGGACACATGCAACACGAACGGGCTCAGGCTCACCGGCAGCAGCCCCAGCGTGTGGCTCACCGCCGAGCGCCCGGTGCGCGTGCCGTCGCGGTCCACCAGCGGCAGCATCACGAAGCCGCCGCGCGCGTAGTCTTCGCGATACATCCACGCGATGGCGAGGAAGTGCGGGAGTTGCCAGAAGAAGAGAATCGCGAAGAGCGCCCAGCCTTCGATGGACAAATCCCCGCGCACCGCCGTCCAGCCCATCAGCGGCGGGAGTGCGCCGGGAATCGCGCCGATGGCTGTGTTGAGCGTGGTCTTGCGCTTTAGCGGCGTGTAGATGAACAGGTAACTGATGAGCGTCACCGCGCCGAGGACGGCGGTGAGGAGGTTCGCGCCGAACGCCAGCCAGAGCAGCCCCGCCACGGAAAGCACTCCGCCCAGCACCACGACGGTCTGCGGCTGGATGAGGCCCGCCGGCAACGGCCGGTCCTCGGTGCGCTCCATGAGCGCGTCGAAGTCGCGTTCGAGATACTGGTTAAGCGCCGCTGCACCACACGCCAGCAGACCGGTGCCCATGAGCGTGTTGACCAGCAGCAGCCAGTCCATGCCGCCGCGCTGGCCGAGGTAAAAGCCGACGAGAGTGGTCAGCAGCACCAGACTGGTGAGCCGCGCTTTAAACAGCTCCGCCCACATGCCGGAGCGTGCCTTGTCGGCAGCAGCAGCGGCTTCGGTCATTGGTGCGGCAGTGGTCTTCACGAAAATCGAATGCTGATTAAGAGTAAGATCACGATGAAGAGCAAGCGCGGAGTCAGCGCTTCGGACTCTTAATCCTGCCCTTAATCGTCATCATAATCCTGCCCCGGCTCGCGGTTCAGCCCGGAAAGCCGCCGTCGCCAGCAGCGTCAGCAGTGCGCCGGTCACCAAGCTCGCCGCGCCCGTGAGCACATGCAGCGTGGCGATGTCCGCCGCCTTGTTGCTCAACACGGTCCAGATACCCAGGCCGAACTGGACGCAAATCAGTGCGAACCACCCGGCCGCGCCGCGCGCCAGCGGATGCGCCCCGCCCACCGCACGACGCAGTTTCAGCAGGCAGCCCAGCACGTGGCCGAACACCGCCAGCGCGCCGAGCCGGTGCGCCATGTGCAGGTGAATCTGCCCGGCGGTGATGGGCTTAAACTCGCGGTGGTCCTGCCGGGAACGATTGTAGCTATCCAACGCCACCGGGTCCGTCGCGGGCCAAACGGTGCCGTGCGCCAGCGGAAAATCTGGCACCGCCAGCCCCGCGTGCTGGTGGCGCATCGAAGCCCCGAGCGCGAGTTGGCCGAGCAGCAGCAGTGTTGTGACCAGCAGGAAGTTTCGCACCTTCGCGGGGACAGTCACGGGCTGGGCGGCCGCCTTCAGCCGCTGCCACCAGCCGCTCGTCACCAGCGCCAGGGCGCACATCAGCACGAAGAAACATTGCGCCAGCGTGCCGTGGAAGATGCCCAGCCAGTCCGCCAGGGCGGTGACTCGCAGACCGCCGAGAAGGCCTTGCACGATGACCAGCACCAGCGCGAGCAACCCGAAGCGGGCCAGGCGCGGGCTGATGGGTTCGTGGCGTGGCCCGACGAAGCTGAGGCCAAAGCCCACGGCGCCCGTGCCGACGAGGAACAGCACGTTGTCGAGCTTCACCTTGGCGCTCGTGGAGACCGCCAGCCCAAGCGCGAGCACCACGAGACTTCCTCCGCGCAGCCATTTCGCTGCGGGTCGCCCGTTCAGCCACAACGCGAGCACGAGCGTGAGGAAACCCACCACCGACCCAGCCAGCCGATGCGAGTGTTCGTAGAGGATGCCGCCGACCCACATGGACACCGGGAAGGTGAACATGTTGTAGCCATAGCTGTTCGGCCAATCCGGCACCGCCATGCCCGCGCCGTGGCTCGTCACCAGCCCGCCGATGCCGATGAGCACCAGCGTCGCCACGGCCGTGAGCACGGCGAAGCGGTGAAGCCAGGGGTTGGGGGCGGAGGAAGGCACGGCGAACGGTCAGACTTCGGGCGCGATGAACGGCAGGACTTCGCGTTGGTTGCGGTGATGCACCTTATTGGTGGAGAGGTTTGTGGGGCCGCGCATGATACCGGCCAGTCGCATGCTGCCCTGTCCGGCACTGCGCCCAGCGTAGGGATACTCCAACGCGGCCTGCACAATCTGGCGCTTGCTCAGGTTGGGGCTCTGCGCGTGGGCTTCGAGTTTCCTACGGAGCGCGTCGGGCAGACGAATGGAGAGTTTCTGGCTCACGGCGGGACAGTGTTACGCAGCCAACGGAGTTGCAATCCCGAGGTCTGTGCGGAGAACCCCGGAGGGTGAGGCCTGATTTTGATAGGCGGGGCGAAGCGGATCTGGTTTCTACTCGCCATGGTGGGGGCCCCAAAAAGCGACGCTGAAGCCGCATTTCCCAGCGCCCAACTCGGACAGCAAACAGCCGCCGCGCCCGGCCGGACGCGGCGGCTGGCGGCGGCTCGAATTACTTGGCTTCGAGCGAGACGTCGGCCTTGGCGCCGCCCTTGACTTCGAGGTCCTGCTCGACCTTGCCGCCCTTGCGGTGCTCGACGACGAGCTTGTATTTGCCGTCCGGCACGCCGGTGATCTTGAACGAGCCGTCCTTGCCGCTGACCGCGTGGAACG
>JAYTIO010000151.1:0-14690 GCA_043731805.1 Pedosphaera sp.
CTCCGGCGGGGGCGGTCGGCGGATTCGAGGCATTCGTAATAGCGCTGGCGCGAGCGGGCGAGGCCACGGGAGAGCGTCCACAAGCCGTGACCGTCGAGCCGGTGGCGGATGAGCAGCGCGTGAGAGTGGAGCCGCATGACGCGACCGTTGCCGTCGCCAAAGGGGTGAATCCACGCGAGCCGATGATGGGCGGCAGCGATGGCGACGAGGCGGTCGGTCTCCAGAATTTCCCTGCCGCCGTAGAACGCGTGGCAGCGGGCCATGAAAGCGGGCAGTGCGTCAAAGTGCGGCGGGGTGTGCTGGCCCACGTCCACCATGTAGTCGCGCAGGTGCCCAGGCTGGATGCGATACGCCTTGCCGCCCGTCGTCTTGGCCCAGTGCAGCGGTTCGGGAAGCCGGCTGTAAAACTCCCGGTGCAGCCAGCAGATGAAGTCGGGCGCGTATACATCCACCGGCGGGCCGGCGAGCCGTTCCTCCATGAGTTGCTCGACGGCAATGTGCGCCAAACTGAGCTGCTGGTTATCGCGCTGGGTTTCGTCGTTCGAGAAGTCCCGCTGCAGCGCGCGCTCGATGTCGCGGGGCGTGGTCTTGTGGCCCTCGATGAGGTTGGAGTAGTAGCAGTTCAACTCCCGGACGCGGTCGGCCACTCGCTTGAGAACGTGGGGCGAGTGAACTTGGCCGGTGAGGCGGCCGGAGGCTTTCAGGATTTCACAGGTTAATTCGGACAGGCGGGCGCTCCGCTCCTTGGGCAGGAGCGGCTCCATGGCTGCCGGGTGCCGATATGCTTCCATGTGACGCAAAACCGAAAATAATTCTGAAAATCTTAAACCAGAACTAACCAACTGATAAAAGGCTGGTTGTAGATTTACAACACCCCAGTTGTGGCTGTGAACTGAAAATCATTCCGAGGGTATGGTTTCGGCCTTCCCTAGCCACGAGCACGTCGTTGAGTTTATCGAGTAGCCTGGGCGGTTGTTCGCCGAAGAGTTGACCGCTTACCCAAGCCGCCGCAGTGGCTGGTGGCGAGGTGGTCGCGAATGAGGTTGAGGCAACCGGGTGGCAACAACGAAAAACGCCAGACTGAACCGTGACGCTGCCATCGTGTCACAGGGCGAGAACTCCGGTCGGACCCGAGACCGACGCCTCAATCCGTTCGGGTTCGCCAGCTTCAGAACAGTCAATCACCGCATAACGCAGTGGTGGTTTGTGCGTCTGGCCGGTGTTCACGCAAACCGTCCGTCCCAGCTTGGCGTGCCAACGCCGGGTGCGCAGCGGAGTTTGATGATCGTGGCCGCTCACGACCAGGCGCGGCTGAAACCGACGCACGGTCGTCGCCCACTCGGCGTTCGCTGTGATGGCCGTGCTGAGGCCCGTGCCCGCTGGCGGTTCGTGCATCAGCCAGATCGTGCGAGCGGCCGTCCCGTGTTCGTCTATCACCCCGGGCAGCCACTCCATCGTATCTGCCGACAACGCTTCGCGGCCTTCAAGAAACGGATCTTCGTAGCCCTCGAAACACGGAAAGCCCAGCAACCCGGTGGCTCCGACGCGATGGCATTCGCCATGCAGCGTGACGGTCCTCCGCCCTTTGCCACGCAGCAGCGATGCAAAGCTCGGCCAGTTGTCTTCCTCGTGGTTGCCCCGCACGAAGATCAACTCTGGCGTCGCAAGGTTGGCCACCCATTCTGCACATTCCTCCAATTCCACCATCCCCGGAGCGCTGCCGTTGGAATCGAGCAGGTCGCCTACAAACGCAACGGCAGCGGGACGCACGCGCTCCACCGCGCGGACCAGTTCCGTGAGCAATGCGCGGTGCTGGTGCATATCAGCCACCGTCAGAATTCGCGTCGCGGACACGCCGGGAGACTACGAAGCGTGATTTCAATATCAACGACTTACAAAAGCCGTCGTCAATTTTGAGGGTGCCAGTTTTTTCAAACCACGACTACAGACCGGTAAACAGGGCGAAATCCGTCGTCAATCCGTCGTCACTTTTGGACCCTCCGCGTGGCTACGCATGGGTTGGTATGGGAATGAAGCGGAAAATAGGGGAAGTGAGATTTTAACCAATTTTCTTCACCCACCAAATGCAGAAACCCCTGCTTTCACAGGGGTTTCACGCATACTGAATTGGTTGCGGGGCCAGGATTTGAACCTGGGACCTTCAGGTTATGAGCCTGACGAGCTACCGGGCTGCTCCACCCCGCGATCAAGGTGGCGGGAACATACGGCACCGCAACCTGGGCGCAAGCCCTATTCTGACAGCTTGAACTTCGGGCACTGGCTCAGGAACTGGATCGGGTTCCGGTAAATCACCTTGTCGATCAAGTCAGCCGGCCAGCCGCGACGCCTCATCTCCAGTGCGGTGCGCGGCACGGCCAGCGGGATGCTCACGCCCCAGTCGCACGCGGAGTTCATCCAGATGCGCTCGTGCGAGTAAAGGTCCAGCATGTCTACTGCGCGCGCGGGCGAACACTTGCTCTCCGGGTAGAGCGTCATGCCCGCCCAGAAGCCCGCGTCCAGCACGAGCTGGATGGTGTGCTCCTCGACGTGGTCGATGATGCAGCGCTCAGGGCGGATGCGTTTTTCGCTGCGCAGCACGTCGAGGATCAGCCGCGTGCCCTTGAGCTTGTCTTCGAGATGCGGCGTGTGGACGAGGATGAGCTGGTCGTGGCGCGCCGCGAGGTCCACGTGCATTTCGAGCACCTTCATCTCGTTGCGCGAATTCTTGTTCAGCCCGATTTCGCCGATGCCCAGCACGTTGGGCCGGTCGAGGAACTTGGGGATGAGGCCGATGACATCCGTGGCGAGCGTCACGTCCTCGGACTCCTTGGGGTTGATGCAGAGCCACGAGAAGTGCGGCAGACCGAACTTCGCCGCCCGCTTCGGCTCGTAATCGGTGAGCTGGCAGAAGTAGTCGTGGAAGCCGTCCACCGACGAGCGGTCAAAGCCCGCCCAGAAAGCCGGTTCGCACACGGCGGCACAACCGGCGGTGACCATGTCCTGGTAGTCGTCAGTCGTGCGGCTGACCATGTGACCGTGGGGTTCGATATAACGCATAGCCTTGCTAGTGAGTTTTGAAACTGGATTTTCTTCCGCCGTCTTCGACTAAGTAGTGTAGGACCCGGATCGCATCTGTGGCATGGCGGCCCCAATGAAACTCCAGCATGGCTCGCCAGTCGTAAACAGCCAGTCTCGCCAGTTCCTCATCTCGGCTGGCTTCCCATGCGCGCAATCCCGGAACGATGTCTCGATAAATGTCCGACAGGTCGTCGCTTAAGATGCCACCTACAACGTCGTGGTCGTGAGCATCAGCCGGGTCGAAGACGTCATAATAATGATCATGTTCACCAAAGATTCTCTTCACGCGATTGAAGATCTCCACCGTTTCCTGTCTCGTCACATCAAACTCTTTGGGTATGCTTAACTCCTCCTCTTCGCCGACTTCGATGTTCGGTAATTTCAGTGCCAAGGCATAGAGAGATGCGAGCGTCACCAGCAACGAGCGAGGCCAGGTTGCTATTTCAACAGGATCAGACTCAAGCAGCACGCGAAGCTCCTTGGCCTCGCGGACTAATTCAACCACTCGCTGATCCCCTCTCAGATTCATGTTCACTTCATTCCCGGCCATGCGCCAGTCGCGCCCTTCACCGTTGCCTTTGCCAGCGGTTTTATCGTCGGGTCGCTGAAGGAGAGGAGGACGCGCTTGGCGCGGTGGGGCTTCTTCTCGGCCAGGTGCTTCAGCGCGGTGCGGAAGGCGGCGAGGCGGAAGTCGGCGTCGCCCTCGGAGCGGTCCACGCGGTCGAGGAAGGCGGCGAGGTCAATGAGCTTGTGCCGCGCGTCCATGAAGTATTGGTCGAGCACTTGTTGGCGAGTCATAGCGTGGGTCCAATTAACCGCAGGCCGGCCCGGATGACAACCTGCGATTGGTCTGGGCGGACGGTTTGCGACCGCCGTCCGAGGGGTGCGGCCAGGCGAGGCGGCGTCCTGCAGCCCAGCCCAAGACGGCGGTTGCAAACCGCCGGCACAGGCCGCGCCGCCATGAATGCCACCTTGCCCGCCTCCGCCTAAGCCTCCATGCGCTCGTTCCCCCTGCTCTTCACGGGCGCGGCCCTCGTGGTCGCGCTGTCCTCCACCCTCCCTGCCGCCAGCCACCTCAAGGACGCCGCCACCGGTGACCCCAAGCTGCGCTCCGTCGGCGCGATGTCGTTCGGTCCCGGCGGCCTGCTGCTCATCGCCGAGCCGCGCCACGCCGCCATCGTGGCCATTGAGACCGGCGACACCGGCCCAGTGCAGAAGCTCAAGCAACGCGTGGACAATGTGAACGCCCTCCTCTCCGCCCGCCTCGGCGCGCCCGAGGCCGGCATCCAGATCGTGGACCTGGCCGTGAACCAGGCCAGCGGCAAAATCTATCTCTCCGTCACGCGCAAGGCGGACAACGCCGCGCTCATCGTTGTGGTCACCGCTGACGGTCAGGCCACGCCCCTCAACTACGAGAAGACCCGCCACGCCCGCGTCTCGTTGCCCATCTCCGACACCGCCAAGGTCGGCAACGTCTCCGATGTCGCCTTCGCCGGTGACCGCGTGCTCGCCGCCGGTTCCTCCAACGAAGAGTTCTCCAGCAAGATTTTCACCCTCGCCCTCCCGCTCGTCCACGGCGGCAGCGCGGTGCCCGTCAGCGCCGAGACCTATCATGTCGCGCACGGCAAGTGGGAGACCAAGGCCCCCATCACCAGCTTCGTGCCGATGGAGGAGAACGGTAAGCACTACGTCATCGGCTCCTTCGCCTGCACGCCCATCGCGAAGTTCGAACTGAACGACCTCAAGCCCAACGCGCAGGTCAAGGGCACCAGCGTCGTGGAGCTTGGCTCCGGCAACCGCCCCCTCGACATGTTCACCTACGAGCGCGACGGCAAGACCTGGCTCGTCACCCACACCATGCGCTTCCATCCAAACCTGTTCGGCCCGAGCAAATACTGGGCGGCCCGCGTGGACATGTCGCACATCAAGGTCAGCGCCGAGGCGAAGACCAACGCGAAGGCCGTGCGCCGCGACGTGAAGCAGCCCAAGGGGCCGGAGGGCATTGAGATTGTGGAGAGCCTCTTCGGGGCGGTGCATGTGGACAAGTTGAGCAACACCGAGGCTGTCGTCCTGCGCGAGCAGGGCACCACACTCGCGCTGGAGATCGCGCCGCTGCCGTGAAGGCGGTGCGGCAGAGCGCCGGCTGCATGGCTCCCGTTCAGCTCCGGCATTTGCTTGGTGCCGGACTGCTTTGCTGGCTGTCGTTGTTCGCTCAAGTTGCTCATGCGGTAACTCTGTCGCCGGTCGCGCTTCGTTTTGAGTTTGCCACCAACGCCCCGCTCCAGACGGAACTCCTCGCCGAGGCGCGTGACCGGAACTTCTGGCCAGCCAACTCGGTGGAAGAGCTGTCCCGCAGCTCGCAGCCGTGGTTCGGCCTGTGGCTGGGTGAGGCCCAGGCAGGCGTCGCTCCCTTGGCTGGCACTTACGAGCGGCGGGGCGCGCAACTCCGCTTCCGACCCAGTCTGCCGCTCTTGCCGGGCCAGACTTACACGGCGCGACTCGAACGGCCCGGCGTGAGCCTGCGCGCGGAGCATCGCACCGCCGCCGCCTTCGTCGCCGCCGCACCGCAGCTCCACGCCATCTACCCCACGAGCGACCGCCTGCCCGCGAACCATCTCAAGTTCTACCTCGTCTTCTCCGAGCCCATGGAGACCGGCGTCTTCCTCAACCACTGCCGCCTCACCGACGCGCGCGGGCGGCCCGTGGATGCCCCCTTCCGCGAGACGGAGCTGTGGTCGCCCGACGGCCGCCGCCTCACGCTCTGGTTTCATCCCGGCCGGCAGAAGACCGGCGTGAGCCTTAACGTCGAGTTCGGCCCCGTGCTGACCGAGGGCGGCGAATACCGGCTCGTGATTGACGGTCGCTGGCCTTCCGCGCGCGGCGTGCCGTTGGGCGGCGACGTGACCAAGTCTTTCCGCCCGGTCCCGCCCTTGCACGAGCAGCTCACCGCGCAATCGTGGAAAATCCTCGCCCCCGCCGCCGGCACGCGCGACCCGCTGCGCATTGTGTTCCCGCAACCACTGGACTGGGCCACGCTCCAGCGCCAGCTCCGCGTCACGACCGCTGCCGGCGCGGTGCCTGGCGTCGTCAGCGTCGAGCGGGGCGAGCAGGAATGGCGCTTCCTGCCGGAGCGCGCGTGGCCGGTGGGACCGCACGAACTGCGCGTCGGGACGGGAATCGAGGACCATGCTGGCAACAGCCTCGCGCGCCCCTTCGAGGTGGATTTGCTGCAACGAGCGATCCCGCCCGTCGCCCCAGAGATCAGTCTCTCGTTCACCGTGCGCTGAGGCGCACGGAGCCGCTCACCGCGCGCCGCTCTGGGCCTTCATCTGCTGCTCCAAGGGCTCCAGCTCCGGCGCGTTGAACGGCTTGACGATGAAGTCGTTCGCCCCCGCGTTCAGCCCGGTGACGATGTCCTCCGGGTTGGACATGCCCGTGAGCATGAGCACATAGGTCTTCTTTAAGGCCGTCGTCTCCCGGATCCGCCGGCACAACTCCACGCCGTCCGGCTCCGGCATGACCCAGTCGAGGGTGACGATGGGCGGCACCTCCGCCGCGCAGAGGCGTTGCCAGGCCTCTTCGCCGTCCTTGGGCTCCACCACCTCGTGTCCCCACTGCGTCAGCCGTGGGAAGCTGCTCCCACCTTGGCCGAACGGCGAAGGGATTTTTTCCCGCCCCGCGCCACCACGAAGCGCTCCACATACTTGCCCAGCAAATCCGCCTCCAAGTTCACCGCGTCCCCGACCTTGCGCTCGCGCAAGGCCGTCACCGCGAACGTATGCGGGATGATCCAGATGCGGAACCCCGCCTTCGTCACCCCCGCCACCGTCAGGCTCATGCCGTCCACCGCCACGGAGCCTTTGAGCACCACATACCGCCGCACCGCCGCCGGCGCGGCGATGTCCAGCACGTGATCCGCACCGGCCCGCTCCCAGCGCGTGATCTTCCCCACCGCGTCCACGTGGCCCGTGACGAAATGCCCGTCCAGCCGCCCACCCACGGCGAGCGAACGCTCTAGGTTCACGAGTGAACCGACCGTTGCGAACTGGAGGTTCGTCCGCACCCACGTCTCGCGCAGCAGGTCAAAGCGCACCCGCTTGTCGCGCCCGCGTGCCGTTTGCTTCACCACCGTCAGGCAGCAGCCGTTCACCGCCACGCTGTCGCCCAGCTTCAAGCCCCGCCCCACCCTGCGGCAGCCCACGGTCAACTGAATGCCCGCGTCCGTCGCCCGCACCTTCGCCACCGTCCCGGTCTCTTCGATAATTCCCGTAAACATGATTCGGTTCTTACGCTTGCTCGTAATGCTAATCTTGGTCCCGCTCCCGCCCCACCCTGGCCGAGAGCCACAAATCCTCCCCCACCCGCCGCCACGCCACCTCCCGCAGCTCAATCAAATCCGCCCCCCGCCGCGCTCCGACTCCCGCGACGCCGCGCCGCGCCGCGCGTCCCCCGAGAACCTTCGGCGCGTAAAAGAACGCCACCCGCTGCGCTCCGCCCGCCTCCAGAAACGCCGCATTCACCTCGCCCCCGCCCTCCACCAGCAAGCTCGTCACGCCGTCGCCGCCGAGGTGCTTCAGCAGCCAGGACAAATTGATCCGCCCCGCCCGCGCCGGCGCCACCAGCACGTTCGCCCGCTCCCGCAGCGCCTGCACCCGCGCCGCCGGAGCCGCGCGGCTCACCACCACCGTCGTCAGCGCCGCGAACGCATCGCTCACCACCGCCGCGTCCGGCGGCGTGCGGGCCAGCGCATCCAGCACGAACCGCCGCAGCGGCTTGCGCACCCGGCCCCCTGGCCCGCGCGCGGTGAGACTGGGATTGTCCGCCAGCACCGTGTTGATGCCCACCAGCACCGCGTCCGAGGCGAAGCGCAGTTGCATCCCCACCTGTCGAGCGCGCTCGCCGGTGATCCACTTCGACTCCCCCGCCGCCGTCGCGATCTTGCCGTCCAGCGTCATCGCCGCCTTCACCGTCACGAACGGCGTGCGCGTCACGATCCAGTGGTTGAAGACCTCGTTCAACCGCACCACCGCTGCGGGGAATTGCGAATTCGCCTCGCTACCCGATGCCCTCCCTTCCGCCGCTTGCGCATTCAAAACGAGCACTTCCACGCCGGCCGTTTGAAGCAACTCGAAGCCCCGACCTGCATGACTGGGATTCGGGTCCGCCGCCGCTGCCACCACGCGGCGAATCCCCGCAGCGAGGATCGCCTCCGTGCAGGGCGGCGTGCGCCCATGCGTGCAACACGGCTCCAGCGTCACGTAAAGCGTTGCCCCGCGCACGCGCGCCCCGCGCCGCGCCGCGTCCCGCAGCGCCGCCACCTCCGCGTGCGGCCCGCCCGCCCGCCGATGCCACCCTTCCCCGATGACCTTCCCCCCGCGCACCAGCACCGCGCCCACCATCGGGTTCGGTGACGTGCGCCCCACGCCACGGCGCGCCAGTTGCAGCGCCCGGCGCAGGAAGGATTCATCGGCAGCAGCCTTGCTCACGGACGCAAGGCAACCAGCCCCTCCCCCCGGCGTCGAGCGTGAACCCGGTCCCGCAGCCGCGGAATTTGGGCGTGACAAGCCAGCGTCCGAACCGCCTAAATGCCTGCTGTCCGAGGCCGACCCTATCGTCCAGCGGTTAGGACACTGCCCTTTCACGGCGGTAACCGGGGTTCGAATCCCCGTAGGGTCGCCATCTCGGATTTTTCGACAGCCGGAGGTTTTAACAGCTTGAATAGCGGGCTGGTTGTGGCGGTTCCATATTCTCCATTTGAAAACTCGATTTCTTGCGGTAAGAGGATTTTTTGGCACCGCTGCTTTTGGTCTGAGGCGGATTCGAGCCAGAGACAGGCAGCCTTTGAGGGAACGCTCTCGGCGAAGCCGAGCACTCATTCCACGTCGCATTCCGTCGCTTTCCCATCGTCCAGCTCCATTTTCGCCAGCGTCAAGGCTTCCTTGGTTTTCAACTCCTGCGCCCGATAGGTTTCTTGGGGAATGCTTCGCTCGTGGAGAAACGCCTCCTGTAAGCGTTCCAATGGAATCAGGACGGGGGGAGACGTGCGATGGCCGGCGAACTTGCGGAGCGTGACGCTGCCGCCCAGCAGTCCGGAACTCAATCCGATGGCGCGGCTGCGGGATGAGTTGAACCCGAACTCCGAAGTCGGCGGCGGAGTGGGGCAGGCTTCGAGCCTGTCTGCGCGGGCTTACAGCCCGCAGACCGGTGCTGTGAATTGGGCTGCTGCTGCCGAACCACCACGCGGGCAAGCTGCCCGCAGCGACAGGCTGGCGCAACCGCTTCCTCAAGGGGTGTTATCCCGGCTGGCTGAGGTGGTTGGCCTCAGAAATATTTTTCCGACCAGATGTGGCAGCCAATTCCGAGGCGCTCACTCTCGGTTGCCACCGCAGCGGACCGGGTGGCGGTGCTACTTCACCGCGAGGAACTTCACGCACACCGGTTGGCCGACCTCGAGCTTCGTGCCGGTGGCGGTGAGCTGGCCGGTGGCCTGATCCACCTTGAAGAGGGCGAGGCTGTCGGAGCTTTGGCCGGCGGTGAAGAGCCACTGGCCGGTCGGGTCGAGGTTGAAGTTGCGCGGGGTCTTCACTTCCGCCGCCGCGTTCTGCACGAGGGTGAGCTTGCCATTCGCCGCCACGGTGAAGACCGCGATGGTGTCGTGGCCGCGGTTCGAGCCGTAGAGGAATTTGCCGCTTGGATGGGCGACGACTTCCGCCGTGCTCCAGCCGGGTTTCGGGCCAGGGCCGTCGGCGGCGGGCAGGGTGGAGACGGTCTGCAACTCGGTGAGCGCGCCCTTGGCCGCGTCGTAGGTGAACGCGGTCATGGTGAGGTTAATCTCGTTGATGACGTAGGCGAACTTGCCGTTCGGGTGGAAGGCGAAGTGGCGCGGGCCGCTGCCGGGCGCGACGGCGGTGAAGGGCGGATCGTTCGGCACCAACGTGCCTTTGGCCGCGTCGAGTTTGTAGATGAGGATTTTGTCGAGGCCGAGGTCGGCGACGAAGGCGAAGCGGTTGTCGGGCGAGACGTTTACCGAGTGGGCATTGGGCTGGCTCTGGCGCTTGGTAACGCTCTTACCCTCGTGCTGGACGAAGCCGGTGTGGTCGCCGACGGAGCCGTCGGCCTTGATGGGCAGGGCGACGACGCTGCCGCCGCCGTAGTTGGCGGCGAGGGCGACCTTGCCGGACTTGTCCACGGAGACGAAGCACGGCCCCGAGCCGACGGTGGAGGCCTGGCTGAGGAGCTTGAGCTTGCCGTCGGGCTGAATGGCGAACGCGCTGACGCCACCGCCTTTCTTGCCCGCGACTTCGCCGACTTCACCGACGGCGTAGAGGTTTTTGCCGTTGGGGTGCAGCGCGAGGAAGGAGGGATTCACCACCTCGCCGGCGAGCTCGGGCTTGCCCACTTCGCCGGTGGTGGCGTTGAAGGTGAAGGTGTAGATGCCCTGGCTCTTCTTGCCGGTGTAGGTGCCGACGTAGGCGCGGAATTGGGTCGGCGCGGGGCCGGCGGTTTTCTCTGCGGCGTGGGCGTGCGGACTGAGCATGGCGAGCGCAAGGGTGGTGACGGGGACGAGTTGGCAGAACAGGCGGCGATTCATCGGCAGAGAGAAGCAAAGCCCCGCGCTCTTATGCAAGCCACGACTCGTGGCCGGAGAGGAGCGCCCGTTGTCCTTCACACAGGCCAGTTCAAGCGCGGACTGGCCGGGGCGGTGGCGGGCCGGCGCACGCGGTAGTAGGCCGTGCGCTCGAGGTGGACCACCTCGTAGGACTCGTCGGGATGCAGGGTGGATTCCGCCGCACCGAGCAGCCGGCAGCCGGCGGGGCGGAGCTGGCGGTGGATCTTCTGGAGGATGGCGCGCTTCGTGTCGGTCCCGCAGTAGATGAGCACGTTGCGCAGCAACACGAGGTCCAGCTCTGGCAGATTCGGCCACGGGCCGAGCAGGTTCATCGCGCGGAAGGCCACCATGCGGCGGATCTCGTCGCGCCGCCGCCGCCATAGACCTTCGCCGCGCTGCGGAAGAGCACGTCCACCGCCGGGCGGCAGGAGTTCTCCGGCGGGTCGCCCGTGACGCGCAGCCGGGCGAGGCCCTCCGTGCGCACGACTTCCAAGTGCCGGCCGCCCGGCGCGAGGTAGGCCCGGCCCGCTTCAACGAGGTCGCCGTCCCGTTCCTCCTGCACGTCCAGCACCCCGCGCCGGTGAGGCGTTGGGCGAGCAGCGCGGTGAACATCGGCGGCATGTGCTGCACGATGAAGAGCGGCACGGCCAAGAGCTCCGTCCACGCGGCGAAGAGCTGCACCAATGCCATCGGGCCGCCGGTGGAAATGCCCAGGCACACGGCCTCCACCGTCCCGCGCCGGATGCGGCCCGTGAGGGCAAACGTGGCCGGCGCGACGGCGGGTGGGTGCCGGACTGCCGCGCGTTGGACGAGCACCTACTCGCCGAACATTTTCACCTTGGGCAACAGCTCCAGCTCGAGGCAGCGGAACGCCTCGCCGAGATTCGCTAGGTCGGTCGGCTTGCCCACGTAATCGCTCGCCCCGGCGGTCAGCGAGAGGATCTTGGCCTGCGCGCCCCGGTGAGTGAGCGAGCTGAACATGATGGCCGGCAGGCGCGGGTGCGTCTTGCGCAACTCGCAGCAACGCTGCCAGCCCGTCCATCTCCGGCATCTCGATGTCCAGCGTCACCACGTCCGGCCGCACGAGCGCCAGCGCCTCCAGCGCCGCGCGGCCGGTGGCGGCGGTGCCGGCGATCTCGTTCTGGGGATCCTTGGCCAGCGCCGTGGTGATGACCCGGCGCATCACCGCCGAGTCGTCCACGACCAGCACGCGGATTTTAGGCACCGGGGCGGTGGGTTCGTTCATCGGGGGAAGGTGATTCAACGGCAGCGAAACACGGGTGCGGTGGCCGAGGTTGGGGCGCGATTCAACTCCGGGGGGGTGGTCCGGCTGGCCGGCTCTTTGGGGGCGGCTCGGCGATGAGTTTGAGCACGTTGCCGATCTCGGTGCTGCTCGCGCTCATCTCCTCGGAGGCGCTGGCGACGGACTGGGCGTTGTCGCCGATGGACTGGCTGCTGCCGCGCCACTGCTCGACCACGGTGTTCAAGGCGCGGCAAATCCGACCGATCTCGTCCCGCGCCGCCGTCTCGATGCGCACGGTGAGATCGCGGTTGGAGACGGCCTCGACGAGCCGCACCGCATCGGCCAGGGGGCGCGTGATGCTCCGGGTGATGAGCCCGACCAGGGACAGCGCCAGCACGAGGGCGGCCGACACCCCGAGGATTTGCTGGGTGCGCTTGGTGACGTTTTCCCGGATGCGGATTTTCAGGAGGTTGTCGAGTTCGGTGGCCGAGGCGCGCCAGAGGGTGAAGCTGCTCTCGCGGGCTTTGTGCCCGGCGGTCCAGAACGCCTCGCGGTGGGGCAGCACGCCGTCCGCCGAGCCGAGCTTGCGGAGCAGGCCCAGCAGCGCCTCGCTCGTTTCGTTGAACTCCTTCAGCGGGGCGGCCAGCCCGCTGCGCAGCGTGGGGCTGGGCCCGTAGAACTTCGGGTTCGGGTCTTCCTTGAAGGCGGTGTCAATGCTCGTCTTGGTGTGGTCGAAGTCCGCCTCCTGCAACTGCGCCGCGAAGACGGCGAACTGGATGCGCTCATCCGGCGTGGCGGTCTTGCGCTTTAGCACCGGGTCCGCCGCTTGCAGGATGTCCGCGAGCCGGGCCTGCATCTGCGGCAGGGCGAGCAGGGTGACATCCATGAGGTAGTAGCTGTCGAGGTCCGGGTCGAGGATGAGGTTCGATTTTTCGCCCGCGTGGGTGATCATCAGCTTTAAGTCAGCGCCGAGGTTGGCGTGCTGCTTGGCGGCCTCGGCGGCGGGCAGGGTCGAGACGCGGGCCTTGAGCTCCTGCCACTTGCTTTTGGCGGCGGCCTTGGCGCTTTCGCGGCCCAGGTTGCCCAAGCCCTCCTCGGTGAACGCCAGCGCGGCTCCGTGCTTGAGGTTCACGGCGGTGAGCGCCTCGAAGTGCCGGTCCACCTGCGCCTGCAATTGGGCCGCCTGATTGGCGAACGCGCTGTCGCCCTCGGCGGTGCGCAGGGCGGCGAGCTGGTGGCGTTGCACGGTGTCGAGCAGGTCCTCGAGGGGGCGCTGGTATTCGTTGCCGCGCAGTTCGAGGCGGGCGAAGTCAATGACGCTCTCGTTGAGGTTCTGCACCATGTGGAAGAGCATCACGCCCATCGGCAGGACGAAGAGCGCGGACATGAGCGCCAGCTTGCGCGAGATGCGGAGGTGGTTGAGGAGGGATTTCATAGGGCGGGCGCAGCCAGGGACGGACGGCGGGGGCCGACGGCGAGGCCGGCGATGATTTTCTGCGGGTCGAGCAACAGGAGCCGTCGGCCCGGGAGCTTGTAAACGCCGCCCACGAGCTCGCGCGCGAGGCCGCGCAGCGTGTCGGGCGGCGGCTCGAACGTGGCCTCGTCGAGTTCGAGGACCTCGCCGGCCTGGTCCACGAGCAGGCTCACCAGCACGTCCGCGCGGCGGAGCATGACATTCATCGGCACTTGCCCGGGGGGCGCGGGCGCAGGCCCAGCCGGGAGCGCAGGTCCACAGCGGTCACGACCTACCCGCGCAAGTTCATCAAACCCGCCACGGCCGGGGGCACGAGCGGCACGCGGGTCAGCGGGTGAAAGCGCGCGAGCTCCATGACCTCCGTGGCCGGCACGCCGAAGCGCTGGCCGTCCACGAGGAAGGTGATGCAGGACATGGGGAGTGAGGAATTAAGAGTTAAGAGTTAAGAATGAGGGATCTCGGCGCGCTGACTCCTGGCTTCTGACTCCTGTCCTCTGACCGCGGATGGTTGAACGCTGTTTCATCTCAGTTCTTGGCCGCGACGATGGGCATCAGCTTCGGGCCGAGGTCTTCCGGGCGCGCGGCCTTGAGGACGGCGGGCAGGTCCAGCACGCCGGTGATGCGCTGCACTACCGCGGAGCCGAGCAGGCCGCGCTGGCGCGTGGCGTCCGTCACCCGGAAGGGGACCGTGACGATGTCCCGGATCTGCCCCACGACGAGGCCGACCGGCGGCTGCTTGGCATGATGCACCACCACGTCGAGGGTCTCGGCGGAATCCGCCGTCGCCGGACCGCCCTCGACGAAGTCGGCCGCGCGGATCAGGGGCATGATGCCGCCGGCGTATTGCACCACCTCGCGGCCGCCGCTGCGCTCGATGCGCGTGCGGGGGAACTGCTCCAGCCGCGTGACGAGGTCCAGTGGGATGGCTAGGTGCTCCGCGCCGCCCAGGTGGCAGAGCAGCAGCGCGCGCTCGTCCGGGTTGACCGCCGGCAGCACGGGCGCTGCCTCCGTCAGCGCCCGCTCGCGCAGCTTCGCCACCACGCCGGACATCACAGCCAGCCCGGCGACATCGAGGATCAAGGCCACGCGGCCATCGCCGAGAATGGGCGCCCCGGCAAAGGCGGGAATGCCCTTGAGCAGCGCGCCCACCGGCTTCACGACGATTTCCTCCGTGTCGTGAACCTCATCCACCACGAGGCCGAAGCGGTGGCCCTCGGACTGCAAGACAACGATGGTCGCGGGCTGCCTTGCCGGCGGCTTCCAGCCGCCGTCTTTGGCTGCCGTTG
>JAYTIO010000152.1:0-10855 GCA_043731805.1 Pedosphaera sp.
GACTTGGTCCAGCGCACTCCAAAACACGCGCTCGGCAAACAACGCCCGCGCCAGCAGCGTCGAGTCTTTGAAGGGAGCGAGTCGGAGGACCGGACGCAGTCGCACCAAGCGTTCATCCGGCAAAGTGTTTTTCGCGAACCGCCGCATCACGTCCGCATCATACAAGTGCAGCCAGCCGTCGGCGTCCCTCGCTTCGAGCATCTGGCCTCCGAGCGCTGTGGCGAAAGGCCAGTCCTTCCCCCTGTTTGTGCGCTTCATCTCCGCGACCACGTTTTGCCGTGCGTAGATGCCCGCGAGTTGCCGCTCCCACGGAGAGCTGCCGCGTGGCGCGACGCCAAAGACATCCAGACAAGCCTCTTCGGGCTTCGACTTCCACGAGATGTGCGCCGTCCAGCCGCCGCGCATCCATCGGGCATCGAGCGGTGGTGAAAGGTTCCCCCGATAGTTGGGGAGCACGCCGTGCAATTCGGTTCCCGCGAGCAGGCCGCGAAACTCCTCCGCCTGTCCGACCGCGCACAGCACATCGCAATCCTTCGTCGTCGCCGCCACGCCGAAGTGGACGCACGCCATGCCGCTGGTGATGGCGCACGTGATGCCGCGCGATTGCGCGGTCCGAACCAGCCCGGTGAAGAAGGCTTCGAGTTCGGCGTAGGGAATCATGGTTGCGGGCTCCGGCTCATCGCTTCTGGAATAGCTCGCTTACTGCCAGCGCCTCGACGAGGGCTGGCAGCCGATAGTCAGCCGCTTTGCTCTGCTGGGCAATGCCCGCCAGCGCCTCGCGGTCGTCCACCGTCATCACGCGGCGCAACGCGAAGATGGCGAGCTTCTCGGTGAAGGCGGCGTTGAACTTGTCGAGGTCTTCCACGAGCAATTTACGGAAGCCCACCGCGTCGGAAAACTTCCGCCCGTCAATCAACTCCCCGCTTGCGTCCACCTTCGGGTTCGCGCCCGCGCCGTCGCCGACGACCTCTTCCGTGCGCCAGCGGCCGATGGCGTCGTAGTGGTCGAACGCCAAGCCCAGCGGGTCAATCTTCGCGTGGCAGGCGGCGCAGCTCTCGTGGTGCTTGTGGGCGTCGAGCTTGTTACGGAGCGTGGCCTTGGGCTGCGTGGCGGGCGTGGGCTCGATGGCGGGGACGTTCGCGGGCGGCGGCGGCGGGGACTTGCCGAGGATGGATTCCATTACCCACTTGCCGCGATGCACCGGGCGATGCCGCGTGCCGTCGGAGGTGAGGCTGAGAATCGCCGCATGCGTGAGCAGGCCACCACGATTATCCTCGGGCCGCAGCGCGACGCGACGGAACTCATCGCCGGCCAGCTCGGGCAGCTTGTAGTGCTCGGCGAGGCGCGCGTTGACCATGGTCCAGTTCGAGTCGAGGAACTCGCGCAGGCTCAGGTTCTTCGCCAGCACTTCGCGGAAGAAGGCTGTCGTCTCGCCAACGAAACTCTTCTCCAGATACGCGTCGTAGTCGGGGTAAAGCTTCTTGTCCGGCGGGAACATCCCGACGCTGCGGAGCTGCAGCCAGTCGCGCGGGAACGCCTCGGCGAAGCGCGCCGCCTTCGGGTCGCGGAGCATCCGTTGCACCTGCGCGCGCAGCTCGGCGGCCTCGTGCAACTTCCCGCTGCGCGCAGCGGCGAGGAGCGCCTCGTCAGGCATCGTGCTCCACAGGAAATACGAGAGCCGCGAGGCCAGCTCGAAGTCCGTGAGCCGCAGGCTCTGCTCGGTCGCGCGGCCTTCGACCAGGTAGAGGAATTCCTTCGAGCAGAGCACCGCTTGGAACGCCGCCTTCATCGCAGCGTCGAGCTTCTCCCCGCTTTTAACCTCGCTCTCGACCAGCTTCACCAGCCGGTCCACTTCCTCCGCCTGCACGGGACGACGGAACGCTCGCTCGGCCAGCTTCGCTAGCTTCTCTCTCGCGCCGCTGAGATCCACCGGCATGAACTCGCGCTGCGCGTAAGTCGGGCCTTCCTCCGCGAGCGGTCCGCTCCACTCCAGCCAGTCCACGATGAGGAACGGATACAACGGCTCGCCGTCCTCGTCCGTGAGCTTCATCTGCCACGCGTGGCGGCCGTCCTTGATGCTGAAGAACGGCTTGTTCCCGGCGCGACCCGAGCGGGGCAAGTTCGACGGCCCCGGCGTCTCGTTGCGGAAGCGCACGTTCAGATAGCCCGCCGGCAAATGCGTGGTGAACTCCACGACGATGGGCTTGTCCTCCGGTGCGAGCACGTCCTGCTCGTGAAGCATCCGGTCCAAGTTCACCGCATACACCCCGAGGTGCGGCGCGCGACCGCCTTTCGGCTTCAGTCCGCTCAACTGCACGCGCATCTTGTAATTGCCCGCCACGGGAATTCCGCCCGGACTCGCGCGTGTGAGGTCGTGCCCCGGCCACATCTCCACGCGCACTTTGTCCGCGAGGCCCAGCGCCTCGAGCTCGGCCTTGTTCGGCCCGCCCCGCAGGTCAATTCCGTCCAGACGCTTCCCCATCTTCTTCGACTCCGCCGCCTTCTTGCCCTTCTCCACCACGGCCTCGGGAAACGCCTCGGCCAACACCATGTCCGCCGCCGCGAGATACTTCTCCACGTGCGACGGCGACACGGACAGCACCGAGCCGATGCGTCCGAAGCCATTGTAAGTGTCGTCCTCCGACAGCCCGGTCGGGTCCGCCGCATCGAACGTAACGCCGAGCAAATCGCGGACGCTGTTCGCGTATTCCTCGCGCGTGAGCTTGTGGAAGGAGACACGTTCGCGCGTGGCCAATCGCGTGGCCTCGCCCTCCTTCAACCGCGCCGCGAGCCACTCGACGACCTTCGCGCCGTCAGTCGCCGACGGCTTCTTCTCCGCCTTGGGCGGCATCTCGCCGGAGCTGATGCGATCCATGACCTCGGCCCACTTCGCCGCCGAACCACCCTTGAGGAAGTCCCGGGAAAGATTGTCCAGGCGGAACTCGCCCTTGTGCTTCTTCTCATCGTGACAGCGGTTGCAATGCTCCGCGAGCAAGGGCGCGATGGCCTGGTTGAAGTCCGGGGAGGCAGCCGGCGCAGCCGCACTGATGGGCACGCCCGCTCCAAGTGTGAGCAAGCTGCACAGACCTAGAAAGGCACGTCCGGAAAACCGTAATCGCAACGCGTGCAGCATGGAGGTCTTTCGCATCACGCGCTGTCAGACGTGCCCATCGCGACGCGAGTTCACGTCGAGCTGGCTCGATGACGGCCTCCTCACGGCGTGGCGGGCGAAGTGACCTTGTCGCCGAGGCGGAAGAACTGCCAGAAGGCGGCGAGCTGTTTCGCCGTGTCCCCGCCGAGCACGTCGGGCAAGGGACTCGCACCATCCTCCTGGAAATACACCGGCATCTTCGTCTGCGGCTCGATGCGCAGCGGGTTGCGCAGCCAGCGCTCGTAGTAGGCGCGTTGCACGCGCTCGACGGTGTAGGCGAAGTTGATGCCTTCGCTCTCGAAGACCTGCGCCGCCTTCACCGCGCCGACGCTGTGGCAGGAGATGCACGAGAAGCCACCGTCCACGCCGATGAGTTTCTGGCCGACCTTCGCCAACTCCGCATCCAGCGGCGGCTCGGTGGGGGTCTTGGGCGCGTAGCCGTGAGTCATCGCCAGTCCGGTGCCGAAGTCAGCGGCGTAGCGCGGGAAGGCGGGCATGCGGTGCGCGAGCCAGTGGCGGGGCTTGTATTTCACGTCTCCCGCGATGAACTGCGCCATCCACTCGGGCTTGATCTTCCCACCGAGTTTCTCGTAGCTCGTGAAGCCGTCGAGCTGGCCGTGGCACGCGGTGCAGTTCAGGTTCCGCGCCTGCCGCTCCGCGAACTCGACGGGGACGTGGCGGAACACTGATACGAGTTCACTGAACCCCCGACCGACCCACAAGGCCTGAAGTGCCTCACGTTCGACTTTGGTGAACGAGTAGTGCGGGGCCTTGCCGACGGGCGCTTCGGCGAGACAGCCGGACGTCTTGGGAGCGGCGAGTTCGGCGAGCGGCTTGGCCTTGAACTGGTTGTCGAGCTTGAGCGTGTGGCAGTTGAGGCAGCCGCTGGTTTGCACGAGCTGCTTGCCGCGTGCGAGGACGGCGGCATCGGTGGGCGCACCGGGCTGCTTGACCATCGGCGCGATGGAGGAAAGGAAGCCGGCGAGTTGCTCGGCCTCGCCGTCCTTGAAACTGAACTTCGGCATCCTCGTCCACGCGTAGTGCGCGCCGGGGTTTTTGAGGAAGGCGAGCAGCGCGGCGGGCGGGAACTTGGCGTTGACGTGCGTGAGGTTGAGCTTCTTGGCGTCCTGGTCGCCGATGTCCGGGACGTTGTGGCAGCCGGTGCAGTGCAGCGCCTCGACGAGCTTCTTCGCGGCCTCGATGCTTTCATCGTCCCGCTTGAGTTCGCCCGCCGGCACCGCACCCGTCTGCGACGCGAGGAAGGCGGCGATGGCCTCGGCGTCGGCCTGCGCCGTCGGGCCATGGAGGAGCTTTGGCATCTGGGCGGTGGCGCGCTGGGCTTTCGGGTCGAGAATCCAGTTCGCCATCCAGCCGAAGTGCCGGCGCGAACCGATGCCCTCGAAGCTCGGCGCGTCCATCGCCAGCTCCGGTGCCTCCATCTTCATCCCCAACCCCAGCGCAAAGCTCTCGGTGGTGTGGCACTTCGCGCAGCGGGCCTCGAAGAAGGTCTCGCGCCCGAGCCGCATCTTGTCGTGTTGCGCGAGGGCGGCGTTGCCAGCGGGACGGTTCAACATCCCGAGACTGATGGGTTCCCACAGCGAACCTTTCTCGGACCAGAGCAGGCGCAACATCGCATCACCCTCCGAGTAGCTTCTGAAGGTGACCTTGAGCGCGTTGTTGCCCTTGCCCAGCCGAATGGGCTTGGCCGGGTCGGTGGCTTTCTCACCGTCACCCGTGAACTCGATGATGCTGTTGGTGCCCAACTCGACTTTGACCACGCCTCGCACCTCCACCTTGAAATGGTAGTCCCCGCGCAGGTCCGCCGTGATGAAGCCGGTCCAAGTTGCGGCGAAATCATTGGCACCGAGAAAGGGCGACGGTGGCTGTCCGGCAGGCACGTAGAGCCAGACGTTCGGCGCAGAGACGGTGTCCTCCTCTCCTCGTGCGTTAGCATTTTCATAAGTCAGCAGGAGTCCCGGCTCGGTCTTCACGGGCTGGGCGAGGGCGGACGCAGCGAGGAACGCGGCGGCGAACAGAGTGCGGAGAAGGTGTTGGGTCATCGTCATAGGCGTGCCGGTTAAGCGAATCACTCGGAGGGTTGTAGCGATTTTGGAGGGAGTGACAAGCGCGGCAAGAACACGGCTAGGAGTCCCGCCTTCAGGCGGCAAAACCGCGCCTACGCTCAGGACGCTTTGCGCGGAACATCACGGCCGGTCGGAAGCCTCACCGCCGGAAGGCGGGACTCCAAACCGCTCTCACGGAATCACGTTGATGGTGTGCAGCACGTCCTGCTTCAGCTCGGCACCGTCGGCCGTCTTCAGGCGGAACTTCAGGAGCTGCTGGTTCACGGCCTTCAGGTCGGTGATGGCGAGCGTCACGGTCTTGCCGTCGGCGGAGAGCTTGGCGGTGATGATGTCGAGCTTGTCGTGGCCTTTCTTGTCGGGGTTCTCGACGGAGAACTCGGGCGAGCCGTAGTTGCTCGTGCGTTGGTAGTTCCACCGCTCGCCGCTGTAGTTCTGCACGTCCTCGGCGGCGGCCTTGTCGAGCGGCTGCGTGAAGGTGAGCGCCACGCCGGTCTTGGAGACGTTGAGCTTCGCGATGGAGACGACGGGCTTGCCGGTGTAGCGGATGCGGTCGAAGCCGCCTTCCTTCGCGGCGTTGCTCTGCCAACCGCGCAGGCCGGCGTTGTAGAGCTGGCCGTCCACCGGATTGAAGCGCGGGCGCATCGCGGAGGAGGTGAGCTTCACGGGAATCTTCACGATGCCGCCCTGCGGTTGGTCGCCAATGAATTCCTTCAGCACGAGGTAGATGCTCGACTGGCCGTAGGAGCAGTGCAGCAACTCGCCGCTGAACGGGCCCCACTTCGTGCTCGTGACCCATGCCTGCCCGCCGCCGGAGTTGTCCCAGCTCTTCGCCATCCAGCAGAGCGGCTGGCGGAAGGTCTTCACGTCGCGACCGTGCGAGAGATCCTCGACACCGTAGAAGCCGCCGGGCTTGACCCAGTTGATCGGGCACATCGGCACCCAGGTGCCTTCGTTGTCGCCGGTGGTGATCTCGCCGTTGGGGCCGACGCCGATGCCGTTGGGCGCGCGCAGGCCGGTGGCGATGACTTCGAGCTTGTGGCCATACTTGTCGATCTTGAGCAGCGAGCCGGCGTGCTCGGAAATCTCGCCGTTGCCGCCACCGCCGCCAAAGCCGCGCCCGCCGCCCTTCACCGGGCCGGCCTTGGCGGTGTAGAAGTTGCCGTCCTTGTCCGTGTGCAGGTCGAAGACGAACTCGTGGAAGCCGGGCGAGCTGGTGATGTCGTCGTTGAAGGTCTCGTAAACATCGCACGAGCCGTCGCCATCCAGGTCGCGGTAGCGCGTGATCTGGTCGCGGCCCGTCGTGTAAATCACGTCGTCCACGATCTTGAGGCCGAGCGTCTCGAAGCCACCGCTGGCGAAGCGTCTCCAGGTGAGCTTCTCCAACTTGTCGTCAATGCCGCTGACGATCCACACGTCGCCGTCCCAGGTGGAGAGCGCCGCGCGCTTGCCGTCGCTAAAGAAGTCCATGCCGCCGAAACGCACGCGGCGGTTCCACGGGTTCGGCACGGGCGGGGTGAGCACGTCCTGCACGTAAGCACCGTCCGGCGTGCTGCTCGCGGCGAGGACGCCCGCCATCACAACGGGTTCGGCCCAGTGCGCTTTGCCGGCCTTGACCGCGTCGTTGAAGCGCGGCGCGCCTTGTAGCAACGCAGCGACCTTGCCCGCGCTGGCCGCGTCGGTGCGCGCGATGCCGAGTTTGAACGCAATCGCGCCCGCGCCTGCCGGGATGCGGAGCAACACGCGAGTGTTGTCGGCGACTTCGAGCTTCGCGCCCTTCGGTGCGCCGCTGAGAACGACCGTCGTGACCTGGCCGTTCGCGGCGGTGAGCGTGGCTTGGTTGCCCTCGACCTTGCCCTGCGCGCCCTCGACTTCGCAGACAGCGGCGAGGAGTTCCTTCGCGTTCTTGCCGAGCGAGAGGTTCCGCACGAAGGCCGTGACGCCGTCCTGCTCGATGACTTCGGCACGTTCCTTGATGGGCGTGCCGAGGACTTCGTAGCTGAGGGTCACTTCCATGCCGTGGACTTGCAGCGAACTCACGCGGCCCCACGCGCGCGGCAGCGGGCCGAAGGGCTCCTTGCGCGGGTCCTTGAACGAGCCGCTCGCGTCCGCCCAGCCGGGTTGCACGCGCAGGCCGAACTGCTGCTCGCCGACCAGCTCCGGGTGCCCGCCGTGCGAGCCATCGAACGTCACGCCCTTGGGCGAGATGAAGCCGCCGGTCCAGCCCGCGCTCCAGCGGAGCAAGTCCTGGTCGAAGCACATCGCGGCGTTCGTGCCGAGGCGGATGGCGATGCCTTTGTTCGCGTCGTTCTTGCCGGGGAACTTCGCGCCGATGCACGCCTTCTGGAACGGAAAGTCGTCTTGCACGAGGCCACTCTTCGCAGCGGCGGCCTTCTTCTCCGCCTTCTTCTCCAGCTTGGCATCAGCGGCAAAGAGCGCGGCGGTGGCCAGGACGAAGGTGGTTCCGAGAGCCAGTGGGCGGACAAATTTCAACGAGTTCAGCTTCATGTTCAGTGGGTAAAAAGCCGCGCGCCGGCTGAGTCGGCGGACCCAGCCGGCGCGCGAACGGGGTTTTCGACCCGAGGCCTACGAGCGGCATTCACCTTGAAACCAACCCGGCTGGTGACGAGGTCGCCCCAAGGCCAGCCCAACCTTGCTCCGCTGATTTCCCACCTCTAGCCTCCGCCCCGTGCCGCGCTGCTCCCACTGGCTGACTTGGCTGTTGCCCCTGCTGCTCTGCGGGGCAGCGAGCCGGGCCGCCGCGCCCCTCCGCGTGCTGGATGCCACGCAGTATCACCTGGGCACGGAGGGTTTTCCCGAGTGGCAGGAGTTCGTCGGCCAGAAGCCCCACGGGCGGAAGCTGGAACTCCACTTCGAGGCGCAGGCCAACCCCACCGAGCAAACCCTCCTCCTCCGGCAGCGCGATGTGAAGCAGACGTGGCAGGTGCAGCTCAACGGCCGTCGGCTCGGCACGCTCGTCGCACAAGAGACAGCGCTCGTCCACGCGCTGGCCGTGCCGCCGGGCTCGTTGCGCGACGGGACGAACACGCTCGCCATCCTGCCGCCCACGGCGGTGGACGACATCGTGGTGGGGGAGTTCCGGCTCGCGCCCGCGCCGCTGAAGGACACGCTCACGCAGGCCACGCTCGCGGTGCGGGTGACCGACTCGGACACGAAGGGTCCCCTGCCCTGCCGCCTCACCATCGTGGACGCGGAGGGTGCGCTCGCGGCCTTGCTGCCCGGCACGACGAACCAGACCGAACTCGCCGCGCGCCCCGGCGTGCTCTACACGCGCGACGGTTCCGGGAGTGTGGGCTTGATGCCGGGGGCTTACACGGTCTTCGCCTCGCGGGGCTTTGAGTTCAGCGTTGCCACGCAAGCGGTCACAGTCGTCGCAGGGCAGACACAGGCGGTCACGCTCAACATCCGTCGCGCCGTCCCCACGCCCGGCTGGGTCGCGGCAGACACGCACATCCACACGCTCACGCGCAGCAAGCACGGCGACGCGACCGAGGACGAACGGATGCTCACCATCGCCGGCGAAGGCATCGAGCTGGCCGTCGCCACCGACCACAACGTCCACGCGGACTACACCGAAGCAGCACAGCGCACGCGGACCAGCGGGCTCTTCACCTCGGTGGTCGGCAATGAAGTCACGACCAAGGCCGGCCACTTCAACGCGTTTCCCATCCTGCCCGGCGCGGCGGTCGCGGACTTCAGCGCGACGAATTGGAATGACCTGCTCCCCGGCATCCGGGCCACCCCCGGCGTGCAGGTCATCACGCTGAACCACCCGCGCGACCTGCACAGCGGCTTCGTGCCGCTGGGTTCGGCGAACTTCAATCCCGTCTCCGGCGCAGCGCGGCGCGGGCAGGAGTTTTCCTTCGACGGACTGGAAGTCATCACCTCGGCCGCGATGCAGTCGGACATCATGCTGCTGTTCCGCGACTGGTTCGCGCTGCTGAACCACGGCCACCGCCCCACCGCGCTGGCCGCCAGCGACACGCATGACGTGAGCCGCTTCATCCTCGGACAGGGCCGGACTTACGTGAAGTGTGCCGACGCGAACCCCGCCGCTATCAACGTCGCCGAGGCCTGCCACAGCCTGCGCGAGGGCCGCGCGCTCGTGAGCTTCGGCCTGCTGGCGAACCTCGTGGTGAACGACCGCTTCGGCGTCGGCGACCTCGCGCTGCGCGGGCAACGCGGCGTGACGGCGGTCGTGACGGTGCTCGGTCCGGCCTGGGTGCAGGCGGACCGGGTGGAGCTGTTCGCCAACGGCGTGAAGGTCGCCGAGCAGAAGCTCGCGCCGGTGCGGGGCGTCACGAAGGCGCGCGTGACCTTCAAGCTCCCGCGCCTCCAGCACGACGTTTACCTCGTGGCCATCGCAAGCGGGCCGGGCGTGACCGCGCCGTTCTGGGAGACGCCGCGGCCGTATCAGCCGAGTTCCAAGACCTTCACCCCGCGCGTGCTGGGCGCGACGAATCCGGTCTGGGTGGATGGCGACGGCGACGGGAAGTTCACCTCGGCCCGCGCCTACGCCGAGCAACTCGTGAAGCGCTACGGGACGGACGCGGCGCAGTTGTTCCCCGCGCTGGCGGGCTACGACGAAGCGGTCGCCGCGCAGGCCGCGAGCCTGTGCCACGCGGCGGGGAAGGACTTGCGGGCGGTGGAGTTCACGCACGCGCTGCGCACTGCGGCCAGGCAGGTGCAGCACGGCTGGGTGAGCTACGCGGGGACGGTGGAGTGAGAGCGCCGGCGACTTGCAGTCGCCGTCTGGAGTCGCCGCACCCAGCAGACAGCGACTGCAAACCACCGCGCGTCCCCTCCCTCTCCCTTCATCGGATGAGGGGAGAGGGTCGGGGTGAGGGGTTACGTGCGTCGGCGTTGGCGGCCCACCCCTCATCCGGCCTGCGGCCACCTTCTCCCCTCCTCCGAGGAAGGGAGAAGGCGTGCGCCGTGGCGTCCAGTTGGCAATTCCACTGGTCTTGCCTTAGAAGTTGATTACTTCCCCGCCGTCAGCAGCCCGCGCGCCTTCATCCACTCCTCCGCGCGCTGCGGCCAGGTGGTGACGCCGTGCGCGCTGGGGCGCAGGCCGTAGCCGTGGCCGCCGGTGGGGTAGAGGTGCAGCTCGGCAGAGACCTTCGCCTGCTTGAGCGCGAGGTAGTAGAAGAGCGCGCACTCGACGCGGATGCCATCGTCCTCGGTCATTGCGAGGAAGGTCTGCGGCGTGTTCGCGGTGATGGGCAGCTCGGGAGAAATCTTGTCGCCCTGCTCCTTCACCGTGAGGTAGGCCGGGTAAATCAGCAGCGCGAAGTCAGGCCGGCAACTGACCTTGTCGGCGTCGTCCACCAGCTCGTAAGTGCGCTTGTCGTAGTTGTTCGAAGCCATCGCCGCGAGGTGCCCGCCCGCCGAGAAGCCGAGGATGCCGATGCGTTTCGGGTCGAGGCCGAGTTCGCCCGCGCGCGACCGCACCCAGCCCACGGCGCGTTGCGCGTCCTGCAAGGCGGCGGTGTGCTTCTCCAGGCCGGGGCGCTTCGGCACGCGATACTTCAGGAGCACACCGGTGACGCCGATGGAGTTGAGCCACTCGCAGACCTCGGAGCCTTCGAGGTCATAGGCGAGG
>JAYTIO010000153.1:0-13656 GCA_043731805.1 Pedosphaera sp.
GGCGGACCTGGTCATATTCTTCGCCCGCCTGCTGACACTGCCGATTTCCGAACGCGAGCAGATCGTGAAATATATTGATTCCGGCAAACCCATCATATCCATCCGGACGGGCAATCACGGCTTCCACGCCGCCCTGCCCTACAAGATCAACGGCAGGCAGGTCCGCTGGGGCGAGGATGTGCTGGGTGGAACCTTCATGAACCACCATGGCCGCTGGCACGCCGATTCCACCCGCGGCATGATCGTGCCGGAACAGAAGGACCACCCCATCCTCCGCGGCGTGAGCGACATCTGGGGTAACTCCGACGTTTACCGGACCTACAAGGAAGGAACCAGCCTGCCTGAGGGTTGCACCGCGTTGGTCTGGGGCCAGCCGCTCATGGGCCGGAAGCCCGACGATGCGCCGAATCCCAAACTGGAGCCACTACCGGTGGCTTGGTTCAAGCACTGGCAGACCAGTGAAGGAAAAACCGCCCGCGTCTTTCAATCCACCATGGGCAGCGGCACGGACCTCGAGAACCCCGGGCTACGCCGCCTCATCATCAACGCCAGCTATTGGGGCATGGGGATGGAATCTGCCATCACTGCCACCCGCAGCGTGGACATCGTCGGCACCTACAAGCCGCTCAAGAGCGGCTTCAACTACAAGGAAATCGGCGTCGTCCCGAAGCCGGTCTCAGCCTACAAATAATGAAACCTCTCCTCCCACCCTTCTGTGCGCTACTGACAGTGTTGGCGCTGGCGTTGGCGTCCACCAACCCCGGCCACCAGCGCGAGCACTACGGCCTGAGCGACCAGATAGAGTTCTTCGCGGAGATGACCGAGGCCTACTTCGGCTCGAATGATTTTTATCCCTTCGTCACCGGCGAGTTGAAGCAGGCCGAGCCGGAGACCTTCGCTCTCATTGCGAAAATCTGGGGGCCTTTGCCAGAGCGTCCTCAACCGAAAACCAAAGTCAAACCATGAAACACTTTCTACCCTCTTGCTCGCTTCGTCGCTCGCCAAGGCTGCGTTGGCAGCCGATTCGCAGCCGTGGCCGTGGAGGTGATGAAGGCCGCGCGTGAGATCGAAAAGAGGCTGCGGGCATGAAGGCGACGCTTTGGCTCATGTTGGGGTTGGCCAGCCTCGCCGGCCTGCGGGCGACGGCGGAAGAGCCGGCTTTCGACCGCGTCGTTGCCCCGGTTCTCGCGGGACGCTGCCTCGATTGCCACTCGGGGCCGAAACCCAAGGGCAAACTCGACCTCAGTCGGAAGGAGCAAGCGCTGAAACAGATCGTGGCCGGCGCGCCGGGCCGGAGCCGGCTCTGGGCCGTGGTGGAGGCGGATGAGATGCCGCCCAAGCATCCGCTGCCGGAAAACGAGAAGGCGATTCTTCGGGACTGGATCGCGGGTGGGGCGGCGTGGGGACGAGATCCGATTGATCCTTTCCGCTACTCTTCGAAGGCCCGCGCCGGATATGATTGGTGGTCGCTTCAGCCGCTGAAGGCGCCGGCTCCGCCCAAGACGCAGGGCGACAATTGGTCCCGGAACGAGATCGATCGATTCATCTTCGCGCAACTGGCCGAGAAGGGCTTGCGACCCTCGCCGTTGGCGGATCCGCGGACCCGGGTGCGCCGACTCTATTTCGACCTGCTGGGCCTGCCGGCTTCGGTCGAGATGATCGAGCGATTTGCCGCCGACCCGTCGGCGGGTGCGTGGGCGCGACTGGTTGATGAACTGCTTGGGTCCAAACATTACGGCGAGCGTTGGGCGCGGCATTGGATGGACGTGGCCCGCTTCGGGGAGAGCGGCGGTTTCGAATACAACACGCCGAGGGAAAACGCGTGGCACTACCGCGACTGGCTCATTCGTTCGTTCAACAACGATCTTCCCTACGATCAGTTCGTCCGCATGCAAGTGGCGGGCGACATCCTTGCCCCCGGCACAACGGAGGGCATGGCGGCGGTGGGCTTTCTCGTCGCGGGTGTCCACAACGAGGTGCTGGGGACGAACCCGAAAATGCGGATGGCCGGGCGACAGGACGAACTGGCGGAAATAGCTGGCACGGTGGGGCAGGCGTTTCTCGGGATGACGGTGCATTGCGCCCGCTGTCATGACCACAAGTTCGATCCGCTTTCGGCAAAGGAATACTACCAGTTCATCGCCGCGCTCGATGGCGTGAGGCACGGGGAGCGAACGCTGGGGCATGACGAGGAGAGCAGGAAACTTCGGCGTCAGCGAAACGAAGTTGAGCGCGAGCTGGTCGAGCGAGTCATCGCCCGCCACGGAAAGCTGACGACAACGGCGAACATCCTCGAACTCCGCGGTGCCATCGAGGCCAACGTTGAAGGCAAGGCCTATCGCGTGTCGCTGCGGCTCGCGCCGACGGCTTGGGCAGCCGCTTCCCAGGGCACGGCGGAGCACGACGGGGTGGTCATTCGCGTCCTCCGAGCGTCGGACGGCGGCCAGCTGGCGGCCCATTACTTTGAATCGCGGGAGTGGGCCGATGGCCGAAACGCCACCGTGTTCGAACGCAAGGAGTTTGCCTATACCGGCGACGGCTCCGGCCCGGTGCGTCTCCGTCTGGAGCCCTTTCCGCTCAATTCCGGACGCTTCGGGGGAGCGGTCGATGACTTGGAGATCCGTCAGGGCGACCGCCAACTATTCGAGGAGCGGTTCGACGACCTGGAGCAGACTGCTGCCCCCGGAACGCAGGCGGATACCAAGGGCAAGGTCTATCACAGCGCCCGCAGCTCGAGGTGGAAGTCTTCCGGGATCAATGCCATCCACGCGGTCGAATGGGCCGAGGGCAATCTGGCACTCCAGCTCTTCGGAGGGCTGCCGGGCGCGGTCCTCACGGCGGAGACGCCGGAGGAAAAGCGCATCGAGGCTGGAATCAAAAAAATGGAGAAGCAGAGCGCCTCCCCCTCCAAGCGAATCTTCACCGTGCTAGCGCAACAACCCGGCCCGATGCACGTTTACGACCGGGGCGACGTGAGCCTCCAGCGCGAGGCCGTCCCCGCAGGCGCCTTGCGGGCTGTGCAGGGTCTCGCACCGGACTTTGGACTTCCGGTGGGCGCTTCCGACGCTTCACGCCGTCGAAAGCTGGCCGAGTGGATCGCCTCGCCGGATAATCCGCTCTTCCACCGCGTGGCGGTGAACCGTATCTGGCATCATCATTTCGGGCAGGGCCTCGTGCTCTCACCGAGTGACCTTGGCTTCAACGGCGGGCAGCCGAGCCATCCGGGCTTGCTGGAATGGCTGGCGGTCCGCTTCCGCGAGGACGGGTATTCGTTGAAAAGTCTGCATCGCCGGATCCTCACCTCGGCGACATGGCAGCAAGCGTCGCGGGGCGGGAACAAAGCGGCCCATGAGATCGACGCGGGCAATCGCCTGCTCTGGCGGCAAAGTCCCAGACGGGTCGAGGCGGAGACCTTCCGCGATACCGTCCTGGCGGTTTCCGGGGCGCTGAACCCGCAGATGTTCGGCCCCGGCTTCCGGGACGTGCGCATGGATGAAGTGCGGCCGACGACCTATTACACGGCGATCGACCCCATCGGACCCGAGTTCAATCGCCGCACGCTCTATGCCTGGCAGGTGCGCGGGGAGCGCAGCGCCCTGCTGGAGACGCTGGACTGTCCCGATCCCTCGGTGACCACGCCGGTTCGCCACACCACCATCACGCCGTCCCAAACACTGAGCCAGTGGAACCACCCCTTCATCCTGCGGATGGCGGACCACTTCGCCGAACGGGTGGCCAAGGAGGCGGGCAAAGCCACGGACGCCCAAGTGAGGCTCGCGTGGCGTCTTGCTCTGGGCCGCGACCCGGACCCAACCGAACGCTTCGATGCCACGGCGCTGGTTCGGCGTCACGGATTGCCCGCCCTCGCCCGCACCCTTTTCAACAGCAGCGAACTGATCTGGATCGACTGATGAACTTTTCCCGCCGCCAGTTTCTGGATTTCGCAACCGCCGGCCTTGGGGCCACGGCCGCGATGCACCTTCTGGGCCAGGAAGCGCTCGCGGCATCCGGCAAGCCGCGCACCTCCTTTCCCAATCATCCCCCGCGAGCGACGCGGGTGATCCACATCTGCCTGATGGGGGGACTCAGCCACGTGGACTCCTTTGACTACAAGCCGGAGTTGGCGCGCTTCCACGGCAAAGCGCCACCGGACTCGGTCAAGCCCGAGACCTTCTTCGGCAGCGCCGGACTTATGCGCGCGAACGAGTGGGAATTCCGGCAGCGCGGCGAGAGCGGCCTGTGGGTTTCGGAGCTGTTCCCGCACCTCGCCTCGGTGGCGGACGAACTCACCGTGATCCGCTCCATGTATTCCGAGTCCGCGAATCACACCCCGGCCAGCTTCCTGCAGAACACCGGCTTCCAGATGAACGGATTTCCGGCGCTGGGAAGCTGGCTCTCCTACGGGCTGGGGAACCTCTCAGACTCACTCCCCACTTTCATCGTCCTGCCGGATGCCCGCAGCCTGCCCAACAACGGCGCCAGCAACTGGGGCAGCGGATTCCTTCCGGCCGAACACCAGGGCGCCCTCTTTCGCGCCGGCGACCAGCCCGTTCGAAACCTTTTCCCGGAGCGCAAGATCGACCCGGCGACGGAGCGCGATTCCCTTGGCTTGCTGGAAAAAATCAATCGCCGCCATGCCGCCGAACGCGCGGGCGAGGACCTGCTCACCGCCCGGATGCGGGCCTACGAAATCGCCGCCCGGATGCAGACCTCCGTTCCCGAGGCGATCGCTTTTGCCAACGAGCCCGAACACATTTCCCGGCTCTACGGCCTGAATCAGAAAGAGACCGCCGACTGTGGGCGGCGATGCCTGCTCGCGCGGCGACTCCTGGAGCGCGGCGTCCGCTTCGTGCAGATCTACTCCGGCGGCGCCTTCGGCGGAACTCCGCGCCACGGCTGGGATGGCCATGAGGACAACCGCGAAAACCACTCCCGCGAAGCAGGCTTCATCGACCGTCCCATCGCGGGGCTGATCAAGGATTTGCGGCAGCGCGGCATGCTGGACGACACCCTCCTCCTTTTCACCTCCGAGTTCGGTCGCACGCCCTTCACCCAGGCACCGGCAGGCAAACTCGGTCTGGGCCGCGACCACAATCCGGAGGGCTTCACCGTCTGGCTGGCTGGCGCCGGCCTGAAGAAGGGTTTCTCGTATGGAGCCACCGACGAGGTCGGCTGGAAGGCCGTGGAGAAGCCGGTTTCATGGCCTGATTTCCACGCCACCGTCCTACATCTGCTCGGGATCGATCACGAGCGCCTGACCTTCTATCACAATGGCATCCAGCGCCGCCTCACCAATGTTCACGGTCAGGTTCTGAAGGAGGTCATCGCTTGAATGATTCATGGACACGCGGTGTGCCTTCAACCCGCCGCACTTTTCGACCGGCGTTTACATGAATGAGTTGAAGGTGCTGCTTGAAACGAGCAAAATGTCGGGACGGTCCCGAAACGAACATTATGAAACCACTTACCCTCATCGCAATTCTGACTCTGCTGGCCGTGCAGGAACCACTCCCCGCCGCCGGCGCGACCAAGCCGCTCAAGGTCTTCATCCTCGCCGGCCAGTCCAACATGGAAGGACATGCCGCAATCAGCACTTTTGACTACATCGGTAAGGATCCGCTGACGGCACCGATCCTGAAGGAGATGCGCAATCCCGATGGAACGCCACGGGTATGTGACAAGGTCTGGATGTCCTATTTGACGGGCCCTTATGAGGGCTTGGGGAAATTGACCGCCGGCTTTGGCGAACGTGGCAATCAACCCACCATCACTCCCACGCGCAGCGTTGACATCGTCGGCAGTTACAAACCGCTCAAGAGCGGTTTCAACTACAAGGAAATCGGCGTCGTCCCGAAGCCGGTCTCGGCCTACAAATAGGAACTCCCAATCCAGCCAAGCCCCGATGCAATACCCACCCGCTTACCGCATGACCACCCAAGCTCTTTTTGTGGCACTTTTGCTTGCCTGCGCTCCCAGCCACGCAGCCGAGGCGACTTTCCAAGTCCAACCCGTGTCCGCAGCGCAGGCGACGGACTACAAGCTGGACGCGGCGTTTTTCAAGCAGGCGACTCTGGTCCAAGACATCCTCATCGCCACGTCCGCGAACGTCTCGGACTTCACTCATCGCGAGGCGGCCTACCAGTTCGACATGGTGATGAAGACCCTCCGCCCGGAAATCGCCCAGCGCATTCGGGACAAGAAAGTGTTGTGCGTGCTGGTCGGCCACAAGGAGCTGACCTCCGACGTGCCGCTGTTTGCCTCCGACAAAACCGGCAAGGAGCTGGACTTCTACAACTGGCGGCAACGCGGTTTCCTCACCAAAAAGAACGACCGCTCGGTCGTGCTTTTCGCCGAGGAGGACGTGATGGAATACGAAGGCGGCATGCAGTTGGAGAGCATCTTGATTCACGAGTTCGGCCACGTGATTCAAGGCGCGGGCTTTGACAAGGACTTGAATGCACGGGTGAAGGCGGCCTTCGAGAACGCCAAGGAGAAGGGCATCTACAACGACGGTTACGCCGCCCAGAAGTTCCGTCGCGTGACGAGCGAAACGCCGGTCAGCCTGCTGGATGCGCTGGCGAAATCATTTCCCGACCAGACCCTGGATTTCCTCCGCTTGTGTCTCGACGGGGGCGACATCCTCGTCAACGGCCGCCCGGTCCACGCGGATGCCAAAGTGACGGCGAAGGACAAGGTGCTGATTGTGTTCGGCGGGCCGAAGCAGTGTTACGCGCTGGTGAACGCGGCGGAGTATTGGGCGGAGGGCGTGCAGGACTGGTATGACACCAACCGGACAATGGACCACGACCACAACCACATTCACACCCGGGTGCAGTTGAAGACTTATGACCCGGAACTGGCCAAGCTTTGCGCCGAGGTCTTGGGTGATTCAGATTGGCGCTTCGTTTCGCCCCGCACCCGCGCCGGTCAGGGCCATCTGGCGGGCTATAACCCGGCCACCGCGCCCAAGGTCGCGAAGCTGGAGCACATTGACCAAGCGGCGCAGGACTACTACGACAAGTATTGGAAAGACTACTGGAAGCGGCTGCACGAAAAGCACGCGGAGAAGCCGATCCCCAAGGGCTAAAAGTGTGCTTTCGCTTGCATCCGTGCGCCTAGCCTGGCAGCCCGGTAAACAATGGCTGGAATCGCAGTAGCAGTGGTCTGTGACCGCCGAGTTCGGGCCGCTTCTGGCATTGGACCCAGCGGGCACAGGTGCGGCGTCCGCCTTCTTCTTCTCTGTGTTGGTCTTATCACCGCGACCGCTGCCTTTGCCTTTGTGACCAGCCGCCGGGTTAAGCTCGGCGAGCGCTGCGATAAGACGTGTGCGAGCCGCCATGGCGGCGGCGTCCTTGGAATCAGCGGGCACAGGAATTTCTTCGAAGGGCGCGCTCCATCCAGCACCAGGCCCACGCGGAACGGCGGAGACCCCACAGTAGCCGCGGAACGCCACCTGATTCCAGCCCGCGCGCAGCGTCACCTTCTTCGTGGCCTGCGTCCGCAGCGGGCCACCCTCGGGCAGCGGCTTGTAAGCCGTGGCCGGCACTGTCACCGGCTCGCCGTTGAGCGTCCAGCGGAGCTGGGTCTGCGGATGGCTCTGGAACTGAAACTCCAGCTCGGTTGGCGCGGGCACGTTGATCCACGTCGCGCCATACCACACCTGCCCGCCACCGCCGAGGATCGCGCGCGTGTCCAGATCGGCGATACTCGCCGGCTTCCAGCGCCCGGAGCGCGGGTCGTTCCAGTAGTCGCGAATCATCTCGCCCGTGAAGTTTGAGCCCGGCGCGACTTACGCCGTGGTCGTCAAGGTGACGCTGCCACTCGGCGTGACTGGCGGTGGGCCTTACGCGTTGAGCAAGCGCGCCACGTCTGCGAACAGCAGCGCCGTCTCCGCGACCGCGTGCGACACGCTCACGACCATCGCGCCGAACTCGGTGGACTTGAGCAACAACTCCGCCGGCTCCGGCGCGCCCGGCTTCGGCAACACCGGCGCGAGCAGCGGCAACGGCCAGCCGGAAGTCGCCGCCGTCACGGTGAACACGAACGCGCCCGGCACAACGTCGCGCTTCACGCTCTACGTGAACAACACGAGTTCGCCTCGGACACCTACAACCTCGCGGCTAGTCAGTTTTCCCTGTTCACCCTGACGGTCCCGGCTAACCTCAGTGCATGGCCGCGAAGAAAATCTCGAACGCACGGAGTATCTCCGTGAACAGCGCTTCACGTAAGCCCGCCCAGCCGTCTGAACCGCCCTCCTCGGTCTATCGCTTTGCCGGTGGCCCGCGCCTGAAGTTCGGGCCGTGGCCTCCCGCGCCGGACTCCGACCGTGTCTCGGTCATCATTCCCGTCCTGAACGAATCCGCGCGCATCGCCTCTGTTGTAGCCTTCGCGCTCCAGTCTCCCTTGGTGGCTGAAGTCATCGTCGTGGACGACGGCTCTATTGATGGCACTCCCGAACTGGCGCGCGAGGCTGGCGCCAAGGTCATCACCAGCACGCTGCTCGGCAAAGGCGCGAGCATGGAGGACGGCTTGAACGTGGCGCAGAATGAAATCCTCCTCTACCTCGACGGCGACCTCACCGGCCTACACCGCGAGCTAGTCGCCCGCCTCACCAAGCCCATCGCCGAGGGCCGCGCGGACTTCGTCAAGGCCCGCTTCTCCCGCAAGGCCGGGCGCGTGACCGAACTCACCGCGCGCCCGCTCATGCGCACTTACTTCCCGGAACTCGCGCACTTCGTCCAACCGCTCGGCGGCATCATCGCCGCCCGCAAATCCCTGCTCTGCCAGCTCGCCTTTGAAAACGACTACGGCGTGGACATCGGTTTGTTTCTCGACGCGGCGGCGGCCGGCGCTCGACTCGAAGAAGTGGACATCGGCCGCCTCCACCACAAGAGCCACTCCCTCGACTATCTCGGCCAGATGGCGACTCAGGTGGCCCGCGCCATGATTGAGCGCGCCACGCTGCATGGCCGCATCCGCCGCACCTTCGTAAGCCGCGTGCGCGAGACAGAACGCCATCACCACGCGCACCCTACGCAGACCCTTTCGCGGCTCGGGCAGGTGGAGCGCCTCGCCCTCTTCGACATGGATGGCACTTTACTTGACGGCCGCTTCATCATTCAACTCGCCCTGCGCACCGAGCGCAGCGAAGCGCTCGCGCAATACCTTGACCGCTACGACCTCGCCCCGGAACAGCGCACCCGCCGCATCGCCGCGCTGTTCAAGGGTGTGCCCAAGTCCCTCTTCGAGCGCATCGCCCGGGAAATGCCCCTTGTCCCCGGCGCGGTGGAAACCATCGTGGGCCTGCGCAAGCTCGGCTACCGCGTTGGCATCGTCACCGACAGCTTCCATGTCGCCGCCGAGACCGTCCGCCGCCGTGTTTTTGCGGACTTCACCGTCGCCAACCTCATGCGCTTCGACAATGACCGCGCCACTGGCCGCGTCACCCTCGCCCCGCTCATGTCCCCGTGCCTCCGCACGGGTCACCGAGCTTACGACAAGCTCCACGTCCTGAAATATCTCGTGCGCCAGATGGGCTTGAAGCGTGCCCAGGTGCTCGCCGTGGGTGACGGCCTGAACGACATCGGCATGTTGCGCGCCGCCGGCATGTCCGTGGCCTTCCAGCCGAAACACGAGCGGGTCGCCAAGGCCGCCAAGCGCACCGTGCAGGGCCGCCTCGACGAATTGCTCTCCTTTGTCACGTAAGCGGCGCTCCACTCGCTGCCGGACATCGGCACCGTCAAGCCGATCTGGACAGAAAAACATCCTGCTGAATCGGCTCGCCGCGCGTGGCGTCGCACCCGCATGAAACTCGAAAGCCCCACCCCCGACCGGGATTACTGGATTGCGATGTGCCTCTTCGCCTTCTGCACCTTCATGTTCATCATGGCCAACCGGGGGACGGTCAATGACAACCGTCTCAAGGTGTGGCTCAGTTGGCTGGCCTCGGACCGGCCCGAGCGCCGGGAACTGGCCGCCTCTGCGCTCCGGGACGCGAGCGCCGCCGTGGTGCCGCAGCTTGTGCGCATGGTCCAGTCCTGCGACACCAACCTCCAGGCTCAAGCCCTGCCTGCCTTCACCGCCTTGGGCGTTCACGCCTGGCCCGCCATTCCCGAATTGGAGCAACTGCTGAGGCAGGAGGCTTCCTCGCTCCCCGCCGCGCGCGCCTTAGCTGCCGTCGGGCGCTCCTCCCTCCCCACTTTGACTGAGGCGCTCGCCTCCCCCGTGCGTTTCGTCCGGAGCAATGCGGCGCGGGGTATCGGCCTGCTGCATGCAGACGGACGTCCGGCGGTCCCGCTGCTCGTCCGCGTGCTGAACGACCGGGATGACGACCTCCGTTACTTTGCCTCACGGGCCTTGGGGCACATCGCGGCGGAACCGGAGCAAGCCGTCCCCGCCCTCGTAGCCCGAATGGAGGACAACAGCCTGGAGGTGCGGAAAATGGCCATCGTCTCTTTGGGCAAGTTCCGTGGTGGCGCCACAGCAGCCGTCCCAGCGCTGCGCCACAAAGCGCTCTGGGGTGTCAATCAGGATATCCGAAATGCCGCCGTCTTCGCGCTCAAGGAAATTGACCCTACTGCGTCCGCCACCTCGGACATGAACTAGCCACGAATGTTTGGCGGCAGGGGCTTGTCTTGCCGGGGGGCAGTTTTTGATTCGGGCGGCAGCACGTTGCTCCAGTGGGGTTCTCCACCCCCAATCTTTGGGTTCCCATTCCTCGTTCCAAGGCGAGCTCCGCCCGAATCCCTTCTGCAGTATGCCCTTGGCCTTGCGCGGTGGAACGCCTCCCCTCTCCCAGCTGGAGAGGGCTAGGCAGGCTGCGTCTGGGTCTAGCGGGGCGTGCGGGGTATCGGACACATCGTATTGTGGTTGGCTATCACCGTTTATGATATAAAGGGTGGTCATTGGGCTGTGGGATGGAGCGTAGGGAGTAAAACCACGGTTGGCAGCGATGCAACCCAATAGAATCAATGGTTTTGTGCATGAATCCTATGGGACGGCACTGAAAAAAAGCCATTCCTCGACTCCTCCGCGCGCGCTCTTCGCCTAGGAGGAGTGGGGAGCAGCGCTTCAGCGAGCACCGCCGGGTGCCAGCCGTTCGATGACTTCGGCGAGTGGTAGCGCGGCTTCTTCACGGCTCTTCACCTGCTTCAACTTCGCGAGCAGGTTGCCATCCGCTTGTTTCTCCAGACGGATCGTGTGGGCGGCGTTCAGATCGAGGGCGCGCTTGAATTGCTTGTCGCCTTTCGCGGGCGTCAGGCTGAACTCGGTGGGCAGGCCAGCGTCGCGCAGTTGTTGCACGAGCCGTAGGCTGTCGGCGCGAAGGCGCTCGTCCTCGATGAGGACGTAGGCGGCGATGCCGGCGGTGAATTGCGGCAGCAGACCGCGTGACTTGAGCAGCTCGAAGAGGACGACGTCGCCCATGCCGAAGCCCAGGGCGGGGAGGTCCACCTTGCCGCCGCTGACCTGCTTGATGAGGTGGTCGTAGCGGCCGCCGCCGCAGATGGCGCGGAACTCGCCCTTGATGTCGAAGGCCTCAAAGACCGGGCCGGTGTAGTAGGCGAGGCCGCGGATGACGCCGTAGTCCACCTTCACAAAGTCCGCGAGGCCGCGCGCGGCGAGTTGGTCGAGGATGAGTTGAAGTTCCGCGTTGGGCTGGCCGCTGGTGATGAAGGCTTGGACTTCCTCCAACTTGAAGCCGAGCGGGGCGAGCTGTTCGGTGCTCACCTCGGGGCGCGTGCGGTCGAGTTTGTCCACGACTTGGAAGAAGTCGTAAGCCTTCGTGGCGTCGGGGCAGCGGCTGGCGAAGAAGTCGGCCCATGCGCCGCGGCTGCTCAGTCGCACGACGAAGTCCGCGCTGGTCAGCCCGAGCGCGCGCAAGGTGTCAATGAGCAGGGCGATGAGTTCGGCGTCGGCCGCGCGGTCGGGCTCGCCGAGGATGTCGCAGTTGAGCTGGAAGTGTTCGCGCTTGCGGCCCTTCTGCTGCTTCTCGTAGCGGAAGAGCTGCGGGATGGAGAACCACTTGAAAGGCTTCTTGTAAGCGCGTTCATGCGCGGCCGCCATGCGCGCGAGGGTGGGCGTCATTTCGGGGCGCATGGCCACGGCGCGCTCGCCCTTGTCCGCGAAGTTGAAGAGCTGGCCGACGATTTCCTCGCCGGATTTGTTGGTGTAAAGCTCCAGCGGCTCCAGCGGTGGGCCGTCGTATTCGCGGAAGCCGTAGCGGCGGGCGACGGCGCGCCACGTGTCGAAGATGTGGTTGCGGGCGTCCATGCTCCACAACTCGTCTTTCGTGGGCGGCAACGGTTCGGGATAGAAGTCCCGGAAGCCAGGCAGTCGTTCCATAGGGGTGCGGACTATGCGGAAGCGGAGGCGAGGCGATAAAGGAGAAAAACGGGAAGGAGGATTAAGAGTAAGAGTAAGAGCAGAACCGCGCGGAGCTGGCCTGGGTCATAATCGTAATCTTACTTTTACGCTTAATGCTCCTTCGCCTCACTTCCCCGCCCCCGGCGGCGTCACGAGCACGGCGCGGAGCTGGCCGTTCTTCGTGCGGGCCACGCAGGTGATTTGCCCGGCTTCATTGATGTCCGTGGCTTCGAGGAGAAACCATCCGCCGTTGGGCGGGAGGAACTGGTTCAGCTCCCACAGCTTCCCGTCGCGCCAGAGGAAGGCGCGGTGCTCGCCCGTCGCGAGCTGCGCCGCGCCGACGATGTGCCGGCGGTTGTTGATGGCGTTGGCGAAGGAGCCGAGGCCGCCCAGCGTGCCTAGGTCAGTCAGCTTGCCGTTGGTGTGGAGGAACGCGCGCGACTGGCCCGCCGCGTTCTGCGCGAAGCCCACCACGTCGCCCGCCTCGTTCAAGCCGTTCGCCTGACTGAGCAAGCCTCCAAGTGTGCCCAAGTCACGCAGCTTGCCGCCGGTGTGGAGGAAGGCGTGGCGAATCTGCTGCGCGGTCTCCGCGACGCCCGCGACGTCGAAGGCGCTGTTGATGGCGTGGCCGAAACTGTTGCGCCCGCCCAGCGTGCCGAGGTCTTCCAGCTTGCCCTGCCGCCAGAGGAACGCGTGGAACGCGCCGTTGGTGGTCTGCGCCGTGCCGGTGATATCCACGCGTTCGTTGATGCCGAAGGCCCGGCTGTTCGCGCCGCCGAACGTGCCGAGTTCGATTTGCTTGCCCCGCTGCCACAGGACGGCGCGGTCCACCTGACGACCGCCGGCCAGCACGAGCCGGCTCCAGCCGACGGTGTCGCCCAGCTCGTTCAAATCGCTGGCGAAGGTAGGCGTGCCGGGCGTGCCGAGCTCGTGAACCGCGTTCGTGTAGATGAAGGCGCGGCTCAACGGCCCCTCGCGTCCCGGCAGCGAGCGCGTGCCGGCCACCACGCCCGCGCGGTTCAAGGCGCTGGGCTTGTCCGCCGGAGCGCCCAGCACGCCGAGGTCGGTGAGCTGGTAGAAGTTGCCCTGCCCGTGCGCGACGACCAGGCCGAGCCCGGCAACGAGCAACGCGCAACCGACGCGAATGAATCTGGGAGGCAGCACGCGGCCAGCTTGCCAAAGTCCCGGGCTTCCCGGCAAATACAGCCATGACCTGATAGACCGTGCGCGCGCCGCCCCGCACGCTGCGGCCCTTCCCAAACCATGCGAAGCCACGCTCAACTTCCCCGCTGC
>JAYTIO010000154.1:0-3390 GCA_043731805.1 Pedosphaera sp.
GCCTTGCTCGGCGTCCTCGCGCATGTGGACCTCGTGGCCCTTGGACTTGAGCCGGCGGCTGATGATGATGCGGTTGTTCTCGGTGTCTTCGATGATGAGGATTTTGGCCATAATGGGAAAGGCATGCGGTTAAACCTAGCCACCGCAGTTAACGCAAAGACGCCAAGGCGCCGTGAGGCGAGAATTGGATTGGGTTACCAAGCTGAAGCGCGTTCACCTGCGCGGGGAGGGGGAGGGCGAAACCAACCGAGTCCGCTTTCTTTGCGGCCCGGCGTGTTTGCGTCTTTGCGTTAAGTTTCAACTGCCGGATTTAGGTTAAACGGTCGGGGTGACGTGGGCGCGGATGGTTTGCAGGACATCGTTGCGGATGTGCGCGCCCTTCTGGAGGACGCTGGCGGTGCGCGTGGCGAGGAACTGGTGTTCCTCGGTCGAGAGCGTTTTGGCGGTGAGGACGACGACGGGGATGTGCGCCCACTCGGGGTGCGCGCGGAAGGCGGTGAGGAACTGGAAGCCGTCCATCACGGGCATCATGAGGTCGAGCACGATGAGCTTGGGAATGGTTTGCTTGACCAACTCCAAGGCGCGCCGGCCGTTCTCGGCGACGGTGACGGGATATTTCTCGTGCTCGATCATGCGCGTCATCATCTCGCGCAGCACGGGATCGTCCTCGACGAGCAGGACATGGCCGTCCGGCGGGTAGCGCAAGTGGCGGTGCAGCACGCGGCCCAGGAGCGCGGAATCCACCGGCTTGGCGAGGAACTCGGCCGCCCCGAGGGTGAACCCGGCGTCCGCCTGGCCGTCCTTGAGCGGGAGCAAGATCACCGGGATGGGCGCGAGGTCCGGGTCGGACTTGAGCTGGCCCATCACGGACCAGCCGTCGGAGGGCGGCCCGGCGGCATCGAGCGTGATGAGCACGGGCCGGAGTTCGCGCGCGAGCTGCACGCCCTCGGCCCCGCTGGGCGCGATGCGCATTTCGCAGCCGGTGCCCTGGAGCGTCTCGCCGACGAGCCGGTGGACATTCTCGTCCGGGCTGAGGACGAGCACGATCCGGGCGGCGGGCACTGCGGTGCTGGTGCCCACAGGCTTGGCTTCAAGCTTCCGCACCTCGGCGGGCAGCTCGATGGTGAAGGTCGAGCCTTGGCCCAGCTCGCTGGTGACGTTGACGCTGCCGCCCATCAGCTCGCAGAACTTCCGGGTGATGACCAGGCCCAGCCCAGTGCCGCCGTATTTGCGCGCGGTGGAGCTGTCGGCCTGCTGGAAGGCCTGGAAGAGCTTGCCGAGCTGCTCGGGCGTCATGCCGATGCCCGTGTCGCTCACCGCGAAGCGGATGCAGGCCGCGCCGTCGCAGGTGAAGCGTTCGACGGCGAGCCGCACCTCGCCCTGTTCGGTGAACTTGTTGGCGTTGCTCAGAAGGTTGAGCAGGCTCTGGCGCAGCTTGGTGATGTCGGCCTGGATGGAGCCCAGGTCCGCCGCCGCCGTGATGACGAGCCGGTTGTCCCGTTTCTTGGCCAGCGGCGTGATGGTGTTGCCGACCTCGCGAATGATGTTCACCACCTCGAAACGTTCGAGATGTAGCTCCATTTTCTGCGCCTCGATCTTCGAGAGGTCGAGGATCTCGTTGATGAGGTGGAGCAGGTGCTTGGCGGAATCCATGATCCGCTGCAAATCATCCGCCGACTCCGTGCGGCCCGCGTCCTGCGCCTCGACCAGCAGCATCTCGGAGAAGCCGATGATGGCCGTGAGCGGCGTGCGCAGCTCGTGGCTCATGCTGGCGAGGAAGGAGCTTTTCGTGCGGTTGGCCCCCTCGGCCTGCTGCCGCGCCTCCTCGGCGAGCTGGGTCATGTGCCCCAGCTCGCGGGTGCGCGCGGCGACTTTGCCTTCGAGTGTGATATTGGATTCCTCCAGCTCCGCGTAGGTGCGCTGGAGGTTGTCCGCCATTTTTTTGAACGCTTCCGCCAGCACCCCGACCTCGTCCTGCGAGCGGACTTCAAGCGCCGAGGCCGCGCTGAAATCGCCCGTGGCGAGCAGCCGCGCGGACTCGGTCACGCGCTGGAGCGGCTGCGAGATGCGCGCCGACAGCCACGCGACGACGACCATGCCGAGCAGGACCATGCCCCCGGCGGTCACCACGCTGCGGGTGATGACGGCGTGAACCTGGTCGTGCATCTCGCGGCGGGAGTCCGCGATCTCGCGGCGCAAGACGGCCAGCGAGTAGCCGAGCCGCAGCACGCCCCAGCGCTCGTTGCCCACGCGAATGGGCGCGATGATTTCGAGCACCTCCGTTTGGTCCACCAGGACGTTGCGCGCCACGCTGTTGGTCTGGCGCGCGGCAAAGTGGTCGTTCGTGCCGGTATAGGGCTTCAGCTCGCCATCGAAGTGGACGAGCGCCCCGCGTTCGCCGGCATGGGCGAGCACCTGCGCGTTAGTGTTTTGGACGAGGGCGTAACTCAACAGCGGGTTCAGTCGCGTCGCGTTGGTGACGACCTCGGAGACGGCCGAGAAGGCAAAGCCCGCAAGGTGGTTGCCGACCTCCTTGACCAGTTGCGACGACGCGCCTTCGCCGCGCGCCACGAGCACGTCCCGCATCAACTGGACGCGCTGGGCCGTCTCGCGCTCGATGAGCCGCTGGCTCTGGGCGATCTCCAGCCACGAGAGCACCGCCAGCAGGCCGACGATGAGGCCGAGCATCGTGACCATGAGCTTCCAGCGGATGCTGCGGCGGATTTTCTGGGCAAGCGGCTCCATGAGTCAGGGGACAGGAGACAGGAGGCCGGAGGCCGGAGGCCGGAGGCTAATCGCCGCCCCCTGACTCCTGGCTCCTGACTCCTGACTCCTGAAAAATTTCCGGGCGCTCATTCAGCGGAGGAGGTTGTTCACCGCGTCGAGCGCCTCGCGGTTGAAGGCCAGGCCATACTGCTGCACGCGCTTGAGGTTCAACGTCACCTCGGAGCCGCCGGGCGTGCTCACGGCGGGCGCGCCCGCGAAGTCCTGCGCCACGCTGGCGGCCTGGCGGCCCACCGTCGGCATGTCCGGCGCCAGCACCAGCGTCGCCCCCAGCTCGGCATACACCGCCGCGTAGGCGAACACCGGCTTGCGCGCCGCGTCCGCGCTGGCGAAGTAGCGCTGGACCACCGCCTCGCTCTCCAGCACCACGGGGTCCGGCGTGAGCCAGAGCGCATCCACCTTCGTTGTGAGCTCGGCGAGCGCCGCGCCGACCGCCGAGCTGCGGGTGACGGCGCGGCCGATGACTTCGATGCCGACTTCCTTGCCCGCGGCGACGGCTTGCGCGAGCCACTGCTTGTTGATGGCCGGGTTATACACCACGCCGACGCGCTGGAGCTTCGGGAAGAAGTGCCGGAAGAGCGTGAGCTGCTGCACCGCCGGCAGCTC
>JAYTIO010000155.1:0-2800 GCA_043731805.1 Pedosphaera sp.
CGGCCTCCAGAGCGTCCTCACCAGCCAGATGGAAAGCCCCTACTTCCCCGTCTCCATGCAGCAGATGCCCGGCTATCTGAAGGTCGAGGAGCTCAAGGAAATGCAGTTCCTCATCGGCACCGTCAAGGTCACCGCTGCCTTCATGAACCACCCCGGCATCTGCGTCGGCTACCGCCTCGACACCAGTGCCGGCTCCATCGCCTTCCTCCCCGACAACGAGCCGCACTCCCGCCTCCGCATGGCCCCCGTCACCGACAGCGCGCAGTCCTACGAGGTCCTCGCCTACGCCCAGAAACAGGACGAGAAACTCATCGAGTTCATCCGCGACTGCGACGTGGTCATCATGGATTCCCAATACGACGGCGTGGAATACAAGTCCCACATCGGCTGGGGCCACACCTGCGTGGATGACGCCGTCGCCCTCGCCGTCATCGCCAAGGTGAAGAAGCTCTTCCTCTTCCATCACGACCCCGACCACGACGACGCCAAGGTGGAAAGCATGGAGGAATGGGCCCGCGAACTCGTCGCCATCCACGGCAGCTCCCTGGAGGTCGAAGCCGCCCGCGAAGGCGTCGAAGTTACGCTGTTGCCTCCCACGTCCGTCGTTAGCAGTTCCTCTCGCTGGGCAGGCTGACCCTCAGCTTGGGCACCCTCCCGCTCGATGTGAAGGGGGCGGTGCAGGTGTCCACCAGCAACCTGCTGATTGGCCCGAACGCCGGGCCGCCCGCCACCAACGGCGCGGTGAGCCTCGATTACAGTGCGCCGGACCATCGGGGTCCAGTGATGGCGGGGCACAGCGGAGACTACCGCGAGGGGCTGCGCGACCCGGACGCAGCCAGTGTGGGCTTTCGTTCCTACAAGGTGGTCGAATCTCCGTGAGGAGCTCTAGCCCCTGCTGGCGCTGGCGGGCAGCGGCGTGCGATTGAACTTCCGGGAGCCCATCCCCTCGGCAGCTCGATCGAGGACGGGCGGGAACTGCTCCGGCTGCGGTGCGCCGAAGCGGAACGCGAGGTGGCCTTGCAGCTCACGCACTTCCATCTGGACCTGCCGCCCCCACCACCGCCGCGAATCAGCCAGTCCAAAGTATTCGTCCGGCACTTCCACGGGCGAGGCTGAGGCGGAGGAATTTTTTCGACGGGCTTGGCTGACGAGGCGGTCCGCGCTGGCAAGAAACCCGCCGGGACATTGAAGAAGCCCACCGACGAGGCAATCTGACTCGCGTGTCCTTGACCACGCAGTGTTTCGTTCCAACCCGACAGTGCCGAGGTTGCTGGCTGGCCCTGCTCATAGCCCCGCTCCTCGCCGCACCGGTTTTCCCGGGCGAGCCGTTACGAGTCGTCAGCTTCGTCAACGACGTCGTCCCCGTGCTCACGAAAGCCGGCTGCAACGCGGGCGCGTGCCACGCCAAGGCGGGGCAGGGGCAGAATGGATTTCAGCTCTCCTTGCTGGGCTTCGAGCCTCAGGAAGATTACGAGCACTTGGTCAAGGAGGCGCGCGGTCGGCGCGTGTTCGCGGCGTCGCCGGACCAAAGCCTGTTGCTCATGAAGGCGTCTGGTCACGTTCCGCACGGCGGCGGGCAGCGGCTGGATACGGCTTCGGAAGGATACCGACTGCTCCGCGCGTGGCTCCAGCAGGGCACGCCGAATGACGTGGCGTCCGCGACGAAGCTCGTGGCCCTCGACGTGCAGCCCCCGCGCAAGACGCTCAAGACCAAATCCGACCAGCAGCTCAAGGTCACGGCACGTTACGCCGACGGCCGCACGCGCGACGTCACCGCGCTCGCGCTCTACGAGGCCAACGATCGCGCGATGGCCGAGGCCTCGGAGTCGGGGCGCGTGAAGATCGCCGACCTCCCCGGCAACGTGGCGGTGATGGTGCGCTATCAGGGTTTGGCCGCGGTGTGCAACGTCTCCGTCCCGCTCGGTGCGCCGGTGAAGAGCCTGCCGCCGAGCCGGAACTTCATTGACCAGTCGGTCTTCGCGAACCTCAAGCTCATCGGCATCCCGCCGTCGCCGGTGTGCGACGACGCTACGTTCATCCGCCGCGTGTCGCTGGACATCGCGGGACGCTTGCCGACCGTCGCGGAGGCCGAGGCATTTCTCGCCAGCAAGGAGCCGACGAAGCGCGACCAGCTCGTGGACGCCCTGCTCACGAGCCCCGACTACGCGGACTTCTTCGCGAACAAGTGGACGGCGTTGCTCAAGAACAAGCGCGATGATGCCAACGACATCACGGCGAACTTTGCCTTTCACTCGTGGGTGCGCGACGGGTTGCTCGCGAACAAGCCTTACGACCAGATGGTGCGCCAGCTTCTCGCCGCGACGGGCACCATCGCGGGCAATCCACCCGTCGCTTGGTATAAGCGCGTGAAGCAACCGACGGAGCAGCTCGAGGATGTGGCGCAGCTTTTCCTCGGCGTGCGGATGCAGTGCGCGCAGTGTCATCACCATCCCTTCGAGCGCTGGAGCCAGCACGACTACTACAGCATGTCCGCCTTCTTCAGCCAGATTGGCCGCAAGCCGACGGCCACGGCGGGTGAGGACGTGATCTTCCACAAGCGCGGCATGGCGCAAACGGAGAACAAGAAAACCAAACTCCCCGTGAAGCCCGCCGGCCTCGGCGACCCGACGCTCGACATTCCGCCCGACGAAGACCCGCGTCTGCGTCTCGCGGATTGGATGGGTAACAAGGCGAACCCGTTCTTCGCGAAGGCGCTGGTGAACCGCTACTGGAAGCACTTCTTCAAGCGCGGCCTCATCGAGCCGGAGGACGACATCCGCGACACGAACCCGCCGTCGAA
>JAYTIO010000156.1:0-1775 GCA_043731805.1 Pedosphaera sp.
CGCACCGGCTACGAAGCCGCCGCGTTGCTGGACGAGCTCATGGCCGGCCGACCGCTGCGCGCCGAGACGCGCCTCGTGCCGCCCATCGGCGTCGCCGCGCGCCAGAGCACGAGCGCGCTCGCCATCGAAGACCGGCGGACCGCGCTGGCCGTGCGCTTCATCCGCGAGCACGCCTGCGCCGGCATCAACGTGGCCGACGTGCTCAAGGCAGTGCCGCAAGCGCGCCGCCTGTTGGAGAGCCGCTTCCGGAAACTGATCGGGCGCACCCCGCACGAGGAAATTCTTTACGTCCAGCTCACCCGCGTGAAACAACTCCTCGTCGAGACCGACCTGCCGCTCTCCGAAGTCGCCGAGCGCGCGGGCTTCGCCCATGTCGAATACCTGAGCGTCGTCTTCAAGCGCGAGACCGGCATCCCGCCCAGCGCCTACCGCCGCGCGAACCGGTAGCCGCCGAGGTGAGGAGGTGGCCTGGTTCGAGCGCAACCGAATCCGCCTCCTGACCTCGGCGGCTACGGCGCGCGGGCGGCCTGCAAGCCCGCCACCAGCCGGTCCAGCACCCGGTCCCAACTGTGCCGCGCGAGCAGCTCCTCCGCCCACGCCGCGACTTGCTCGCGAGAGACTGACAGCGCCGTGTTCATCGCCGCGCGAAAGGATTCGTAGTCGGTGTTTTCAAACGCGCAGCCGCAGTCGCCCATCACCTCGCGCGTCGCCGGGATGGCGGAGAAGACCGGGCACGCGCCCGCCAGCGCCGCTTCCACCGGTGGCATCCCGAAGCCTTCATACTCCGTGAAGAATACCAGCGCCCGCGCCCGTGCGATGAGCTGACGATGCTCCGCTTCCGGCAGCCGCTCGTGCCAGCGCCAGCCGGGGCGCGGGGTGAAGCTCAAGCCCGGCGGCAGCAGGCCCACGAGGTCCACTTCGCCGGTGAAGCCACTCTCCCGCTGCCAGCGCGTCGTCCAGTCCAGCGCGAGGTCCGTGCGCTTGCGCGGGCAGTGTGCGGCGATGACCACGATGCGGTTCTCCTTCGCCACGGGTGGCGCGGTCAGCCGGTGGAAGCCGATGCCGATGGTGTGGACGGGCGGAGGCGTGAGGCCGCGCGCCTTGGCCAGCCGGTGGATTTCGCCAGTGGTGAAATCGCTGATGGTGAAGACGACTCGCGAGTGCTGGACGCTGCCCCAGAAGCTGCGGACAAAATACTGTTGCTCGAAGCCGCTGACCGCCTGCGGGTAATGCTCCCGGTAGAAGTCGTGGATCGTGTCCGCCACGCACGTGGTCAGGCGCACGGGGCAACGGCGGGTGAAGGAGGCAAAGCCCTTGGGCAGCAGCAGCCACTCGTTGCCCGTCGCGGCGGCGGCGGTGTAGCTGCGCCACTGGTCCCACCAGATGCGACCCAGCCGTCCGCGCGTGGGCGTGTCATGCCAGCGCACGTCCACGCCGTCGGGCAGATGGCCGGCAAGCGTGCGATTGGCGAGCAGCGTGAGCTTGGCGACTTCGGGCCGGCGGGCCAGCCCGGCGACGAGGCCTAGGGAGAGGTTGTAAATGCCGATGGACTTGGCCCGGGCGAGGACTTGGTCGGCGAGCGAGCAGGTGAGAGTGAGCGGGCGGTCGTTCATCAAGGGCCAAGCCGGGCGATGTAACCACGCGCGCACCGGGGTGCCAACGAAACTTCGGCCCGCAGGCGGCCGGAGGGAAGGGCTCCAAGCATTCGGTCAGGAATGGGTGAGTGGTGAATTCGGAGCCTGCGAATCGTCGGACGATTTCTCCCTCACCCCGGC
>JAYTIO010000157.1:0-14314 GCA_043731805.1 Pedosphaera sp.
AGTGATGCGGCCGTCGTGGCGAACCTGCGCGTAGTCGCGCACGCGGCGCAGGAGGTTGTTCGCGATGCGCGGCGTGCCGCGGCTGCGCCGGGCGATTTCCATCGCGCCCGTTTCGTCAATCTCGACATTCAGCAGGCGTGCGGAGCGGACGACGATTTTCTGAATCTGCGCGGCGTCGTAATAATCCAGCCGCTCGCGCATGCCAAAGCGCGTGAGCAAGGGCGCGGAGAGCAGGCCGCTGCGGGTGGTCGCGCCGATGAGCGTGAAGCGCGGGAGGTTCAGGCGGACGCTGCGGGCGTTGGGCCCCTGGTCAATGATGATGTCCAACTTGAAGTCCTCCATCGCCGGGTAGAGATACTCCTCGATGGTCTTTTGCAGGCGGTGGATTTCATCAATGAAGAGCACGTCGCCCTCCTCGAGATTCGTGAGCAAGCCGGCGAGGTCGGCGGCCTTCTCGATGGTCGGGCCACTGGTGGCCTTGACGTTCGCGCCCATGGCCTTGGCGAGGATGTTGGCGATGGTCGTCTTGCCCAGGCCGGGCGGGCCGGAGAGGAGAATGTGGTCGAGCGCCTCGCCGCGTTGCTTGGCGGCCTGCACGGAGATTTCGAGCCGCTCCTTGACCTTCGCCTGCCCGGTGAAGTCCGCGAAGACGGACGGGCGCAGCGTCGTTTCCAACACCACGTCAGGATTGTTCAGAGTGGCAACGGGTCGTTCAGCCATGGCGCGAGAGGATGCGAGCGCTGGCGCGGGAGCGGCAAGGGGAAAGGCTGACCCCGCGAGGCACGACGGCCGTGCCGGCGCACTTCCAGTCGCCGCCCGTGGCGTGCAGCAAGTCGGCGTGGCTCCGAACTCTAACGCCCAGCGGCGGCTGGAAGCCGCCGGCACGACGCGCTACTTCGTCCCGATGGCGTAGAGTGAACCGAAGCCGCGCAGGTAAAGGCGGCCGTTGCTGATGGCGGGCGAGGCGGTGAACTGGTCGGCGAGCTTGTGCTTGCCGAGGATTTCCAGCGTCTCGCCGGGCTTCACCACGGTGAACGTGCCGTCCTTCGCGGTGAGGAGGAGCTTGCCGTCGGCGATGACCGGCGAGGCGCGGTAGGTCTGCGCGTGGAAGCGCTCGGAGAAGAATTGTTTTCCGGTCTTCGCATCGAGACAGGTGAGCACGCCGTTCTCGCGGCAGAGGAAGACGCGGCCTTCAAACACCACCGGCGAGGGCACGTCCGGCGTGCCGCTGGGGACGCGCCACGCCTCGCCCTTGCCGCCCGCGCTGATGACGCCGCTGGCATCCGGCGAGACGGCGACGACCGCGCCGTTCTTCGCCGTGGGGATGATGATGAGGTCGGCCACGGCGACGGGCGAGGTGACGAAGCGGAGCGTGGCATTGTAGCGGTCCTTGGGGTTCAGGTCGCCGAGTCGCCAGATTTCATGGCCGTCGGTGAGGCGGTGGGCGATGGCGTAGTCGTTGCCGTGGGTGATGAGGCGGGCGTCGCTGCCGCGCACCCAGAGGCAGGGGGTGGCGTAGGAGTTGAGGCACTCGGCCTTGCCATCGCTGGGGCGGTTAACCTTCCAGACTTCCTTGCCGGTCGCGGCCTCGAGCGCGACGACGAACTGGGCGCGCGGGTGGATGAACTGGAGGTAGAGCCGCCCGTCATGCAGCACCGGCGTGCTGTGCATGCCGAAGTCGTAGTTGAACTTACCGTAACGCTCCTGTGCGTTGAGCCGCCAGACTTCCTTGCCGCTGAAGTCGAAGGCCGCGAAGTCGCCGCTGCCCACGAGGGCGAAGACGAGTTTGCCATCCGTGCAGGGCGAGGAGGACGCGCTGTTGCCCTCACCGCCGCGGGCCTTGGAACTACCTTCGCCGAGCTTTTGCTTCCACAGGAGTTTGCCATCCGTGCCGAGGCAGAGGAGCACGAGGTCGTTGCCGTCCTCGCTGGTGAGGAAGAGGCGGTCGCCCCAGACGGCGGGCGTGGCGGAACCCATGCCGGGCAGCGCGGTCTTCCACAGCACGTTCTTCGTGTCGCTCCACTCGGTGGGCAGACCGGTCTCGCGGCTGACGGCGTCGTGGTGGGCACCACGCCACTGGGGCCAGTTTTCGGCGAGGCTGCAAGTGACAGTGAGCAACAGGCCAAGGGCGACGGGGAGGAGGCTGGGTTTCATGGGCGAGTTAATGACGGGGCTGGGAACGGGCGGCTTCAGCGCGCCAGCGTCTTGGACTGCGGCGGAGGGCCGCGCACTCCAAGACGTTAGCGCGTGGTCGCAAACCCTCGCTCAGATAAACGGCGTGCTGCCGGGCCGCGCGACGGGGGCGACGGGGAGCTTCGTGTCCCAGTGGATGTCCTTCGGGAAGGTGTCTTCCTTCGAGTTCAGCGCCATCTCCCAAGTGATTTCCTTGCCCGTGTAAGCGGCCATGCGCGCCATGATCGCGCAGAGCGTGGTTTTGATGAACCGGTCGCCGGTGTTGAGCGGCTTGCCGGCGCGGATGCTCGCATACATCTCGTCGTGCTCGGTCTGGTAGCCGTTCTGGGTCTTGTCGCCGGCCCAGCGCCAGCGGTTCTCGCCGGTGATGACGTGGCGCTTGCTGCCGCTCTCGCCTTCATAGACGCCCTTGTTGCCATAGACGCGTTCCGTGACCTCGCCGTGGCAGCGGTCGAACTGGCGGCAGAGGTGGTAGCCTTTCACGCCGTTGGCCCACTTGTATTCGGCCGCGAAGTGGTCGTAGATGTGACCGTATTCGCCGCCCACCTCGCCGGGGCGCACCTGGCGTCCGCCGGTGCAGATCACGCTCTCGGGAGGTTCGTCCTTCATCGCCCACATCAACTTGTCCACCGAGTGGATGGCCTGCTCGACGATGTGGTCGCCGGAGAGCCAGGTGAAATAATACCAGCGGCGAATCTGCCACTCGAGGTCGGTCTTGGTGTTGGTGCGGTTCCACTTCGGGTAGCGGTCCACGGCACCCGAATAATAGCTGGAGTAAACGGCCTGGATGTCGCCGAGCGCACCGTCGTGAATCTTCGCGAACACGTCGCGGTTCGCCGTGGTCCAGCGCCAGACGAAGCCGTCCACGAGCGCGAGGTTCTTCTGCTTCGCCAGCTTGATGCTCTCCATGACCGAACGCACGCCGGGACCATCCACGGCCATCGGCTTCTCGGCGAAGACGTGCTTGCCGGCCTCGATGGCAGCCTTGATGTGCATCGGGCGGAAGCCGGGCGAAGTGGTGAGCAGGACAACGTCCACGCCGCTGTTGAGCACTTTCTGAAAGGCGTCGAGGCCGGTGAACTGCCGCTCCGCCGCGACGTTGACCTTCTCGGGATTCTTCGTCTGCTCCTGCTTCAGCGACTGGAGGCCGGAATCAATTTTGTCCTGAAAGATGTCGCCCATGGACCACATGACGAGGTTCGAGTCGGCATTGAGCGCCTGATTGGCCGCGCCGGTGCCGCGCCCGCCGCAGCCGACCCAGCCGATCTTGATCTTGTCGCCCGCCGCCGCCGCGTTGGCGACGTGGGGGAAGTGAACAGCAGTCGCGAGCGCCCCGCCGGCGACGGCGGAGGACTTCACGAACTCACGACGGGTGGCGGGGACGAGGGCAGTGTTCATGTGATGTGCGAAATGTTCGTGTGGTGTAGAGGACGGGCAAGGCAGCGTCAAGCCAGCGCTCCATGCCCAAGGGACAAGGCAGGTGCGTCGGGAACAAAGGACAGTGTGAGCGAGCCGGTGGTTCAAACGTCGCTACGCGACGCCGATGGGCCGCCGCGCGGTCCGTGGGTTCAAACCCACGGCTACCCTCAGACCCTCGCTACGCGAGGCTACCGGATGTGCCGCCGCACCATTTCATTGACAGGACGATTGGAAAGCGGAGCCTCGCGACTATGAGCACACCCGAACAAGTTGAACATCGCGCCGCGAACGTGAAAGCAGAGGCAGCAGCTGCCCTTCGACAGGAGACACAGCAGACACGCGATCAGCAAGCACCAGCCAGTGCGAATCTCCAAACTTTAAGCCCACGCACCAAGCTGCCAATTGAGCACCCGGAGTCGCAAGCAGTAGAACGCATCCATTATGAGATGCAGCAGTCTCTTGCGAGTGCTACGCCTCCAGCGGAGGTTGAGGCCTTCTTCAAGAAGGCGGAGAGCAAGGATGGGTAGCATTTTGCGCGCATGAACTACTACTACATCAAGGACGGAGCCGTTCAGGGACCGAACTCGTTGGACGAGTTAAGAGCGCTTCACCGGCGTGGAGAGATTGCCGCCGACACGCCCGCAAGCGCCGAGGGCGGGAAGGCTTGGCAGCCTTTTTCTGCGGTTGCCATCGCTGGGCAAGCAACAGCCTCAACGCCTCTACCGGGCAACAAACTTGCGGCTACGCCTCACCCTGCGCTCTCGTCTCAGAACACCTCAACTTCCCCTAATTACTATTACATCAAGGACGGAGTCGTTCAGGGTCCGAGCACGCTGGCCCAATTAAGAACGCTCTACGGGCGCGGAAAGATTGCCGACGACACCCCCGCAAGCGCCGAAGGAGGGAAGGCTTGGTTACCTCTTTCTTCGATTGTCCTCACTGGCCATGTAACAACCTCTCCGCTAACGCCCACCATACTTGCGAGTTCACCGCGCCGAACGTCCTCGTCTCAAAACGTCTCAACTTTCCCTATTTACATGCCGGCAGTCGTGAACCCAAGTCCGACTAAACAGCAGACAGGGCGGGCCAACGGGGACCGGCTGTTCGGGATTATCACGTTCGTCGGATTCATTCTTTTATTCATCGCCTTGCTGCAAGGGGAGTCCGTAAAATCCGAACGCTACAGAGTAGCAGGCGATCGTTCAGCCCCGACACCTGTTGCAAACACTCAGATGGCGTTGCTTTTCTCCGGCTTCGCGCTGCTGGCTCCACTCGCTTGGCGGTTCAAGAACAGGGTCGGACGTGAAATGGATGAACTCAACGCCTTCAACCGAAAAGCGAGCGCAAACCCAGACCGATGTCCGACCTGCGATTCAACGGATTTCGACACGTATTCTCCCTCTAAGCCGGTTGTTTACACGCCACTAAACGCCAGCAGCATCCTGCTCGGTGCCGCCGCGACTGCAATGGCCGACAAGATTTTTCACGATGAGCGGGTTTGCCGGATTTGCGGAAGCCGCTGGCCTGCACCGCATAGTTGATGTTGCTGGACCAGCACCACAGTCAAGGAGTGCATCGGATTTACCGAGGCGTGTGAGGCGTTGCCGTCTGCCTTGTGCGTAAGCGAGCGGTGCTAGAAAACACGCTGCGAGCCGCATCTCGCCTGGGGATTCCCAGCGCTCCTCATACTTCCAGCTTCGTCCACGCCGCGTTCTTCGCGGAGGACGCGACCACGGCGTAGACGAAGGCCATGCCGCGCACGCCGTCCTCGATTTTCGGGTAGTCGTTGGCGAGGTCGGTCTTGGCCAGCTTCTGGCCGGCGGCCTTGGCGCGGATGGCGTTGGCGAAGTTTTTGTAGATGTTCGCGAAGGCTTCGAGGTAGCCCTCGGGGTGCGCGGGCGGGGTGCGGACAGCGGCCTTGGCGGCGTCGCAGAGGTAGCCGTTGGCGGTGCGATAGGCCTGCATGGGCTGATCGAGCCATTTCAGAAGCAGCGTGTTCGGCTGGTTCTGGTGCCATTCGAGGCCGCCCAGTTCGCCATAGACGCGGATATTGAGGTTGTTCTCCTCGCCCACGGAAATCTGCGAGCTGTGCAGGACGCCCTTCGCGCCGCCTTGAAGCGGAGCAGGACGTTCACGTCGTCGTCGAACTTGCGGCCCTTCACGAAACTGGTGGCGTCGGCGGCCAGCTCGGAAATCTGGAGGCCGGTGATGTATTCGGCGAGATTCTCGGCGTGCGTGCCGATGTCGCCGACGCAGCCGCCCGCGCCATCAGCCAAAGCTGGTCCGGTCCCGGTTCCGTCGGCACCCGCCAAGCAACCGTGAACCGCGCTGCGGGGGTTAATGATGGAACTCTCCCAGCCCCACGTTTGAACGGACGTTGAAAAAATACAAGCCGACGGCCTTACCCAAACAAATCCAACTGCGGGTTCACTTCGATCAGCTTGAGTTTCTCGCGGTCTTGCTGGCGGCGGTTGGTTTGGCGGACGGTGCCTTCGGGGGTGAGTTCGCTGTCTTCCAAGTTGCGGAGAATGACTTTGGCTCGTTCGAGGACCTCCTTGGGCACGCCGGCGAGGCGGGCGACTTGGATGCCGTAGCTCTTGTCGGTGCCGCCTTCGACAATCTTGCGGAGGAAGATGATCTGGTCGTGCCACTCGCGGACGACGACGTTGTAGTTGCGCAGGCGGGGCATCCGGGCGGCCAGCTCGGTCAGCTCGTGGTAGTGCGTGGCGAAGAGGGTCTTCGCGCCGACTTGATTGTGCAGGTGCTCGACGATGCTCCACGCGAGCGAGAGGCCGTCAAAGGTGCTCGTGCCGCGCCCAATCTCGTCAAGGATGATGAGGCTGCGGGCGCTGGCGTTGTTGAGGATGTTCGCGGTCTCGCTCATCTCCACCATGAAGGTGCTCTGGCCGCGCGCGAGGTCGTCGCTCGCGCCGATGCGGGTGAAGATGCGGTCCACGAGGTCCACGCGTGCGGACGCGGCGGGGAGGAAGCTGCCGGTGTGCGCGAGCAGGGTGAGCAGGGCGACTTGGCGGATGTAGGTGGATTTGCCGGCCATGTTCGGGCCGGTGATGAGAGCCACTTGGGGCATTTCCGATTTCCGATTTCCGATTTCCGATTGGGGCGCTGGCGCACACCCATCGGCACTCGGCAATTGTGTCGCCAACTCGGTGTCGTTTGGGACGAAGCGCTCTTCGGTCAAGGCTTGGTCGAGGACGGGGTGGCGGCCGTCGCGGATGAGGAGTTGGCCGGCGTCGCGGACTTCGGGCCGAGTGTAGTTGAAGTGCCGGGCGACTTCGGCGAAGGCGGCGAGCACGTCGAGTTGCGCCAGCGCGGCGGCGGTTTGCTGAATGGCGGCGAGGTTGCCGATGACTTCTTCGCGCACGCGGAGGAAGAGCTCGTATTCCAGCTTCATCGCGCGCTCTTCCGCGCCGAGGATTTTGCCTTCCATCGCCTTCAACTCCGGCGTGATGAAGCGTTCGCCGTTCGCGATGGTTTGCTTGCGAATGTAGTCGGCGGGGACTTTGGCGAGGTTGGCCTTGGTGACTTCGATGAAGTAGCCGAAGACGGAGGTGAAACCGACTTTCAGCGACGCGATGCCGGTGCGCTCGACTTCCTGCTGCTTGAGTTGGGCAATCCAGTCCTTGCCGCCGCGTGACGCGGCGCGGAGTTCATCGAGGTTCGGGTCGAAGCCGTCGCGGATGAGGCCGCCTTCCTTCAAGGCGAGCGGGGGTTCGTCCACGATGGCGCGGGAAATCAACTCGACGAGCGCGGGGAGTTCGGTGAGCTGGGCGGTGAGGTCCGACAGCAAGGTAGGGACGCGCTGCTGCGCGTCTTCGGTTTCCGGTTCGTTGAGCAAGTCCGGTGACGCAGCGGACGCGCGGCAGCGCGTCCCTACCACGTCGGTGAGGACTTGTTTCAACGCCGGGACTTGTTCGACCGCCATCCGCAACGCGTGGAGGTCGCGGCCATTGCCGGTGCCGACCGAGAGGCGGCTGACGGTGCGTTCGAGGTCGCGGACTTCGGCGAGCTTGGTGCGGAAGGCGGCGAGGGAAGAACCATTCTCCAGCCACGATTGCACGGCGTCTTGGCGGCGGCGGATAGGCTCCACGGTGGAAAGCGGTTGGGTGAGCCAGTTGCGCAGCAGGCGCGCGCCCATCGGGGTGACGGTGCGGTTCAGCGCGCCGTAGAGGGAGGTGTTCCGGGGCGCGTCGCGGTGGAGGGGTTCGAGGATTTCCAAGTTCCGCAGCGTGGTGCTGTCGAGCACGAGGAAGTCGCGGCACTGGTAGAACGTGATGCGCGTGAGGTGCTTCACGTCGCGGCGCAGGTGCTGCGCGAGGTAATGCAGCGCTGCCCCGGCTGCGCCGGTGGCGGCGATGCGGCCCTTCAAACCGAAGCCATCGAGCGCCGCGACCTTGAAATGCTCGCGCACAGTGAAGACCGCCGTCTCTGGCGCGAAGACCCAATCGTCGTGGCCGATGAGGATGCCGGGCGCTCCTTGCAACAGCGTGCGGAGCGACGACGCTTCGCCGGGGTAGATGGTTTCCGCCGGGCGCAGCCGCTCCAACTCGGTGAGCAGCTCGGCGTCGCTCTCGGTCTCCGTGGTGCGGAAGTCGCCGGTGGTCAGGTCCACGACGGCGATGCCATACGTAGCCGACGACGTGAGGGGGCGGTCTTTGCCAGTCGCCGAATCCGCCTCCTTACCTCGACGGCTACCGGGACAGATCGCCGCGAGGAAGTTGTTCCGTTCCGCCGCGAGCAGGCGTTCATCGAAGTGCGTGCCGGGCGAAAGGATTTGCGTGACCTCGCGCTTCACGAGTTGGCCGGGACGCGCTTCTTCGACCTGGTCGCACACGGCGACCTTGCGGCCCGCGCGGAGGATGCGAGCGACGTAGCTGTTGAACGCGTGGTGCGGGATGCCGCACATCGGGACGACGCCGCGCTTGGTGAGCGCGACGTTGAGCAACTGCGCGCCGGTGACGGCGTCGTCGAAAAACATCTCGTAGAAATCACCGAGACGGAAGAGCAGCAGCGCGTCCTTGGGCAACTCACTTTTCACGCGGCGATACTGCGCCATCATGGGCGTGAGTTGCGGTTCGGGAGCGGCGGTGGACATCGCGGGCGCGACGATAGCGGCAAAGAAAAGTGACGCGAAGTGAAAGTTTGTCGTGACGTGACGGGGGTAAATCCGCTACTTGAAGACAGTCTCAGCCCGGCAGTTCGCATCATGTGCCCGCAAATTTTTTCGGAGTTAAAAACAAAACCACACTCACGGAGTGTCGAAGGGAGGTGAATGCAACCATGGCAGCAAAAAAGAAAGTCGCAGCGAAAGTCGTAGCCAAGAAACCGGCGGCGAAGGCGAAGAAGAAGTAGCCCTCGACGTTGTAGAACTGGAACGGCCCTCTCGTGAGCTTTGGCTCTCGGAGGGTCGTTCTGCTTTTCCTACGCCGGCTCTTGCTGGCTGATGCAGTGGAAGCTGCCCAAGCCCCAGATGAGTTCCGTGGAGTCCACGCCCACGACGTGGTGCTGCGGGAACTCGCGCTGCAAAATTTCTAGCGCGCGGCGGTCGTTCGCGTGGCGGTAGGTGGGGGTGAGCACGAGGCCGTTCGCGATGTAGAAGTTCGCGTAGCTCGCGGGCAGGCGCTGGCCGTCGTATTCCACGCGGCCGGGCATGGGCAACTCGACCACGCGCAAGGGTTGGCCGTCCTGGTCCTTCATCGTGCGGAGGCGCTGCAAGTTTTCCTGGAGCAAGCCGAAGTTCTCATCCGCCGGGTCTTCCTCCACCACGGTCACGACCGTCGTGGGGCTGACGAAGCGCGTGAGGTCGTCGATGTGGCCGTCCGTGTCGTCGCCCACGATGCCGTCGCCGAGCCAGAGGATGTGCGTGACGCCGAGGAAGTCTTTCAGGTGCTGCTCGATTTGCGCCGGGGTGAGGTGGGGGTTGCGGTTCGGATTGAGGAGGCAGGCCTCCGTTGTGAGCAACGTGCCGCAGCCGTTCACCTCGAGGGAGCCGCCTTCCATCACGATGCCGGGGGAGAAGAGCGGGAGGCCGCGCAGCTTCGCGACGTGCTGCGGGACGGCGTCGTCGAGGTCGAAGGGCGGATACTTGTTGCCCCAGGCGTTGTAACCCCAGTCCACGATGGCGCGCTCGTGCTGACCATCGCGCTCGCGGGTGAGGAAGATGGGGCCATGGTCGCGACACCACGGTTCGTAGGCGGGGAAGTGGTGGAAGTGGACGCGGTCGAGCGGGACGTTGCGCTCCGCGAGCAGTCCGCGCACCCAAGCTTCCTTCTCCGCGTTCCAGACGTTGATGTTCACTTCCTCGACGGTGACGAGGTGGCGGATAAACTCGGCGTAAACATCCGGCACCGTGTCGTATTTGTCAGGGAAGCTGATGCCCTCGGGGCGCGGCCAAGTGAGCCAGGTGGAGACGTGCGGGGCCCACTCGGCGGGCATGTGGTAGCCGAGGGCGGCGGGGGTGGAGGCGGTTGCGTGAGCCATCGTGCGGGAAGGGTAGCGACGCGGCGCGGCGGAGGGCAACTCCAGTGTCCGCTGCGAGTCGCGCGAAGGAAGCGAAGGCGAACCGGAGGTCCAAAAACTTGCTCCCCCTTCGCCTCCTTCGCGGCCTTCGCGCGACCCAAATCCAAGGCCTGTCACCAAGCGTTCGCTTGCAATTTGGCCGGTGCTCCGAAAAGCTCCGCGCGATTTCTATGCGCCTAAATCAGCTCCGACTCTTCTTCGCGTCGCTGTTCGCCGTCGTGCTCGCCGGCTGCGCTTCCTCCGAGGTCCGCCAAGGCGGCAGCCGCGCGCCACTGGGCGGCGTGGGCCGCGTCTTCCTAGCCCCGATGCACAACGCCACGCCGGACGAGACCGCCGGGCGCGCCGTCACGGAGCTGGCAGCCACCACGCTCCTCGCCCACGGCGTCCCGCTGGCGCAGACCGAGGACGGCCTCAACCGCAGCCGCGCGCTCATCGAGGAGGGCAAGGCCGCGCAAATCCTCGACCTCGCCCGCTCGCTCGAATGCACCCACGTCCTGCTCGGCACCGTCACCGAGTATCGTTACAAGAGCGACCTCGACGGCTCGCCCATCGTCAGCATCACGATGCGCCTCGTGGATGTCGCCGCCGGCGCGACCGTCTGGCAGGGCACGAGCACGAAGATGACGCACTACTTCGGCAGCCTCAGCCGCACGGCGCAACTGGCGATGGAGAACCTAGTCCAGCAAATGTCCGGGCGGGCCAAGGCCAGCGGCCGCTCCCGTCTCCTGCCCCAGTCGGCCAACGCCGCCGAGATCGAAGCCGCGGCGCGCAACGCTCCGCCCGGCTCCTCCCACATCCCGGCCGCAGCCTTCCGCCGAGGCAAATACGACCCGGACCCGGAGCAAATCCGCCGCCGCGGCGACCAATGACTTTGCTTAAGCTCCACATCCCAAGCGCCAAGCGCCAAGCGCCACACCCTGCGGCTGTGAACGCAGCGCAATTGCAGCCTGGTAATTGGAGCTTCTTTGGAACTTGGAGCTTGGGCTTTGGAGCTTTGTCCGCCCCATGGACTTCCTGAACAAACTCGCCCCCAAGCACGGCTGGCTCGACCTCGCCGTCCTCACCGGCCTGCTGCTCGTCGTCAACGGCTTCTTCGCCTCGGGCGACATCGGCTGGACGCACCTGCACCCGACGCCGTGGCTGTTGCTGCCGATGCTTATGGGCTGCCGCTACGGCTTCGCCTCCGGCCTGGCGGGCGCGGGCGTGGCGATGCTCATCATCGGCTTTGGTTTCTTCCAGCAAGCCGAGGTGCATGCCATCCGCTCCCCCGAGCAGGCGCGCGCCACGCTCGAGAAGCGGATGAACCAGGTCGCCATCGTGGTGCTGGACGGCCGCCCGGCGACGGACCGACCTGAGCTGCACACCCGGCAGCTCGACGTGCTCGTGAGCGTGCTGCTGCGCCATCACGGCTACCTCTTTGCCGCGCTGCTGGCGGCCGGCGGCATCTGCGGGCAAATCCAGCGCGGCTTCAAGGCCCGCGAAATTCTCGTCACCGCCCAGGCTGACCGCGGCAGCGAGCGGCTCAAGAAACTCGACACCGACCTCTTCCTCCTGCGCGAGGCCAAGGGCGAACTGGACCGCCTGCTGGCCACGCGCGACGCGGAGTTGTCCACGCTTGATGCCGAGATTCGCCGCCTCTTCGACAGCGAGGGCGACGAGCTGTGGCAGGACATTCTCCTGCTCCTCAACCGCCAGGCCCGCGTGACCGACGCCGGGGTTTACAAGGTCACGGACAACGGCCAGACGCTCGTGCGCAAGGGCCTGCTCGGCAGCGCCCGCTCCCTCGGCGAACGGCTCGCGTTGCGGGACATCGAGATGGCCGGCCTCGCGCTCCAGAGCAAATCCGCCGTGACCATCCCGGAGTTCTGGCAGGGCGCGGTGGGCGCGCAGCGCGACTACCTCATCGTCGTGCCGCTGCTGGACTCGCGCGACCAGCCGCTCGCGTTGCTCGTTGTCACCGGCATGCCGTTCATCTCCCTCACGAAGAAGTCGGTCTACCTCATCGCGCTCATCTGCCGCTGGGCGTCGCGCGTGGCGGAAGTCGAGGCGCAGGCCGACACGACGAGCCGCGCGGTGGCGGGCGTCGCGGGCCAACGGGTGTTCACGGAGCACTTCTTCCGGCAAAACGTCCAGCTCGCCTTCGACTCCTACCAGCAACACAGCCTGCCCTCCGCCGTCGTGCTCTTCACCGCCGCGCGCCAGCCCAAGACGAAGCAAGCGAAGGTCGAGGCGCTCATCATGGCGAACATCCGGGGCGGCGACTTCCCGGCAGAAATCGGTCTGCCCATCCCGCACCTCGCCGTGCTGCTCCCGCTCTGCGGCGAACGCGGCGTGGGCATCTTCACCGACCGCATCCTCGCCGCCTGCCGCCGCGACCCTGAGTTGGGCGCGCACCTGCAAGCGCACGTCGTCAACCTCGATACCGTGACCAGCCTGGACCAGCTCTGGGCCGACCTGACACGTCATGTCGCGTAAACGGAAAAGCGCCGAGGCTCCGGCCGAGCCGCCCGCTAGCCCGGCCGAGCCGTCGTCCCCAGCGGTCAACCACGCCCTGAGCCTCGCCGCGTATCCCGGCGCGCTCTTCGCGGTGGTGTTTGAAATCTTCTCAGTCCAAGCGCTCCTCGCGCCCACGCCCAGCGCGTTGGCCGTGTTGGGCTGGCACTTCCTCGCCTTGCTTGCCGCCGTGCCCGCGTTGCGCCCGGTCTTCCCGGAGGAATACCAACGCTCCGGCTGGACCTTCGCCGCGCTGGTCATCGGCTTCGCGCTGCCGCTGCCCGTGTTGGGGCCGCTCTTCCTGCTCGGCTACCGGCTGTTGCTCCTCCTGAAACCGGCGCGCAACGTCGAGAGTAAATACGTCCTCGGCACCACGCAGTATCTCACCCTCCCGGCTTACGAGCAGGAGGTGCACGAGGAGCCGCGCACCGTCGCCGAGATTCTCAACGGCAAGGACAACGTCGTCCGCCGCACCGCCATCCTCGCGCTGCGCGTCGTCGAGCCGAAGAAGGCCCTGCCGCTGTTGCAGAAGGCGATTCAAGACAGCGACGAACAAGTGCGCCTCCTCGCGCAGACGCAGTTCAACCACATCATCGCCAGCCTCGAAGGCCGCGTGAAGTCGCTGGAGGCCGAGCTCGCCACGCCCCCGCGCCACTTGAACAAACTGCTGCTCCTCGCCGAGCAGTATCACGAGATGGTCTATCTCGGCCTCGCGACCGACGAGACGCAGACCATCTACCTCAACCGCGCGCTCGAGCTCCTCACCGAGGCCGGCAAGCTCGCGCCCGACAACACCGCCGTGCGTTTCCTGCTCGTGAAGTGCGCGCTGAAATCCGGCCACCTCGACCAAGCGCGCGACAGCATCCTGTTCCTGCGCCGCAAAGGCTGGCAGCCCGAGGTGCTCGTCCCGTGGGAGGCGGAAATCGCCTACCTCGAACGCGACTGGCTGCGGCTGGCCGCGACCTTGCAGGCCATCGAAGGCTCCGGCGCGACGCCTGGTGTCCTGCGCGGCCCGATGGAGTTCTGGCTGGGAACGGCGAAGGGCTGAACGATGCAACCCTCCGCCAAACCCGAACCCATTGCCGACGTCACCCTCTTCCTCGAGGGCACTTACCCTTACGTCCTCGGCGGCGTGTCCGCGTGGGTCCACCAAATCATCACCGGCCTGCCGGAGCTGAAATTCTCCCTCTGCTACATCGGCGCGAAACACGACCCCAAGGCCAAGCAGCACTACAAACTCCCCGAGAACGTCATCGCGCTGAAGGAAATCTACCTCCACAACGAACTCTCCAAACGCGAGCAGAAGCGCCGCCACCTCCCCGCCGAAGTCCGCGTCGCCCTCTACGATCTCCTCGGGAAGTTCTACCTCGCCAAGACCGAAACCGAGCGCATGGCCTGCTTCTGGGCCGTGCTCGAGGGCTTGCAGGAAGTCGAGAGCCGCCTCCGCTTCGGCAACCTGCTCCGCGACCGCGAGGTCTGGGAAATTCTCGTCGGCGGCTACGAAGAGTTCTGCCCCGACGAGTCGTTCATTGATTTCTTCTGGACCGCGCGCTTCCTGCACCTGCCGCTCTGGAATCTCTGGAAGGCCCGCGACCTCGTGCCGCCGGCGCGCGTGTATCACAGCGTCTCGGCGGGCTACGCGGGCTTCATCGGCGCGATCACGGCGCGGCGG
>JAYTIO010000158.1:0-4193 GCA_043731805.1 Pedosphaera sp.
CCGCAGTGCTCCCACATGAGCTTGCCGAGTTCCTTGTGGAAGCTGTCGGGCGTGCGCTTGCCTTTGTTGCCGAGCATCCGCTTCGTGAGCGTCTGGACGTTCTCCTCGGCTTCCTTGAACGACCCGTTGTCCGTCGTCGGGCGCTTGCCGGGGTTCTGGCCGGCGAGGTAGCCGGAAATGGTCGCGGGCAGGACGAAGTAGCCGTCGCTCAAGCCCTGCATCAACGCGCTCGCGCCGAGGCGGTTCGCGCCGTGGTCGGAGAAGTTCGCCTCGCCGAGCACGAACAGGCCGGAGATGTTGCTCATCAGGTTGTAGTCCACCCACAGGCCGCCCATCGTGTAATGGACCGCCGGGTAAATCCGCATCGGCGTCTGGTAGGCGTTCTCGTTCGTGATTTCCTGATACATCGAGAACAGGTTGCCGTAACGCTCGCGCACCTTGCTTTCGCCGAGCCGTTGGATGGCAGCGGAGAAGTCCAGATAAACGCCCAGGCCAGTCTCGCCGACGCCGCGGCCCTCGTCGCAAACCGTCTTCGCGGCGCGGCTGGCGATGTCGCGCGGCGCGAGGTTTCCGAACGCGGAATACATCCGCTCCAAGTAGTAATCGCGGTCGCCCTCGGCGATGTCGGCGGGCTTCTTGCCGCAGTCTTCCTTGCGCTTCGGCACCCAGACGCGGCCGTCGTTGCGGAGCGACTCGGACATCAGCGTGAGCTTCGACTGGTAATCGCCGCTGACCGGGATGCACGTCGGATGAATCTGCGTGTAGCAGGGATTGGCGAAGCACGCGCCGCGCTTGTAGGCGCGCCAACTGGCCGTGACGTTCGCGCCGCGCGCGTAGGTCGAGAGGTTGTAAACGTTGCCGTAGCCGCCGGTGGCGAGCACGACGGCGTCGCCGTTGTGCCGCGTGATTTCGCCGGTCTGGAGGTTGCGGACGATGATGCCCTTGGCGTGGCCGTCCACGACCACGAGGTCGAGCATCTCGGCGTGCGTGTAGGACTTCACGCCGCCGTTGGCGATGTTGCGGTTCAGCGCCGAGTAAGCGCCGAGGAGCAACTGCTGGCCGGTCTGGCCGCGCGCGTAGAACGTGCGCGAAACCTGCGCGCCGCCGAAGGAACGGTTGTCGAGCAGGCCGCCATACTCGCGAGCGAACGGCACGCCCTGCGCCGCGCACTGGTCAATGATGTTGACCGACACTTCAGCCAGGCGATGGACGTTTGCCTCGCGGGCGCGGAAGTCGCCGCCCTTGATGGTGTCGTAGAAGAGGCGATGCACGGAGTCGCCGTCGTTCTGGTAGTTCTTCGCCGCGTTGATGCCGCCCTGAGCCGCGACCGAGTGCGCGCGCCGGGGTGAATCGTGGAAGACGAAGTTGTGAACCTCGTAGCCCAGCTCCGCGAGCGTGGCAGACGCAGACGCACCGGCCAACCCCGCGCCCACGACGATGATTTTGTATTTCCGCTTGTTCGCCGGGTTGATGAGCTTGGTGTAGAACTTGTGGTGTTCCCACTTCTCTCCCAGCGGGCCGGACGGGATGTTGGAATTTAGCGTAGCCATGTTACTTGCTCTCCTTTCCGTGCGTCACGACCACCGCGGGCACCGGCTTCCCGGCGTCCGCCTTCAAATCAAATTTCTTCCGCTCCACGTAGTCGCTGCCGACGACGCGCAGGCAAATCGCCAGCGGGATGACGCTGTAGCCGAGGAGCAGCGCGAGGCTGGCGCCCTTCGCGAAGAGCTGGATGCGCGGCCACCAGACGTGGTCGCGGAAGCCGAGCGACTGGAACATCGCCGCCAGCCCGTGGCCGAGGTGAACGAAGAGCAGCGCCTGAGCGACGAGGTAGAAGCCGCAGACCCACGGGACTTGCAGCCCGAGGACCATCATCGCGTAAACGTCCGGCACGGTCTCGCCGTGCAACGTGGTGGTGAGCTTGGAGAAGTCGCCGACGCCGTTGACGAGGGGCAGGAGCACCGTGAAGTGCGCGAGGTGATAGACAATGAACGCTGCGATGATGAGGCCGGTGGGCAGCATATACTGCGACCCCTTGCTCGCGCCGTAAGCGCCCTTGCCCGCGTAGCCGACGGGCCGCGCGGCTTCGTTCATCTGGTGCAGCGTCACCGCCGCGAGGATGTGCAGGCCGACGCACGCCAGCAGGCCGAGGCGCGCGCCCCAGACCAGCGCGGGCTTGGACTTGAGGAAGTGGGCGTAGCTGTTGATGAGGTCGGGCGGGCCGAAGACCTGCAGGTTGCCGACGAGGTGGCCGATGAGAAAGACGAACAGCCCCGCCCCCGTGATGGCCATGACGTATTTCTTCCCGAGGGAGGAGTTCCAGATGCGCTCAATGATGTTCATTGCAGAGGGCGGCTGACACACAGCCGCTTTCCCGACGCGGCGGATTAAGAGGCCGCGCCGAACCACCGTCAACGCGCCGGGAAAAGTATAAGCGACCCTTCCCCCGAGCATGAGCGAAGTGAGGCAGTCGTCGCGCTTTGAACCACGAAGGCACAAAGGACACAAAGCAGGCGTGGGTTTGAACCCTGTTCCCTTCGTGTCCTTCGTGCCTTCGTGGTTGAAGCCTGCGCTGCGCCCCTACATCAGCTTCAGCTTCGGCAAGTCCTGCGAGTCCACGAGGCCGACTGGCTCACGCTTCGCGTTCACGACGATGAGGTCGTCAATGTTCCGCTCGTTGAAAATCTTCAGCGCCTCGGCGGCCAGCGCCTCGTCCCGGATGCAAATGGGATTCGCTGTCATCACCTCGGCCAGCGGGCGCGTGAGGAGGTCGTTGTCCGTGGCCATGCGGCGGCGGAAGTCACCGTCGGTGAAGACGCCGGCGAGCTTCCCGCGCTTGTCCACGATGGCGAGGCTGCCGCTCTTGGCCTGGGTCATCACCATCAGCGCGTCGCGCACGACGAGCGTCTGCGGGGCCACGGCGTTGCGGTCGCCGGTGCGCATGATGTCGCGGACCTGCACCAGCAGCGCGCGGCCAATCGCGCCGGACGGGTGGTAGCGGGCGAAGTCCTTCTGCGTGAAGCCGCGCGCCTCCAGCACGGCCATCGCGAGCGCGTCGCCCATGACGAGCATCGCGGTGGTGCTGGCGGTGGGCGCGAGGTTGAAGGGGCAGGCCTCCTTCGGCACGCGGACGTTGAGCACCACGTCGCTGCGGCGGGCGATGGTGGACTTGGGATTGCCGGTGAACGCGAGGAGCTTCACGGCGAAGCGTTTGAGCGCCGGGAGCAAGTTGACCAACTCGTCCGACTCGCCGGAGTAGCTCAAGGCCAGCACCAGGTCGCCGTCATTGACGATGCCGAGGTCGCCGTGGAGCGCGTCCACGCTGCTGAGGACGACGCTGGTGGAGCCGGTGCTGGTGAGCGTGGCGGCGAGCTTCGCACCGATGTTGCCGGACTTGCCGATGCCGATGATGACCAACTTCCCGCGCCGCTGGAGGGTCTCGACGGTGAGTTCGACGGCGCGGTCGAAGGAGTCGTCGAGTTGTGCGCGGACCGCGCGGAGGGCGGCGAGTTCGATGTCGAAGACGCGGCGGGCTTGGGCGAGGTGGCTCATCTCGCTTCGGTCGGGTCGCCTGTGGAACCAGGCCCCGCCCCGCCCGGAACCGGCCGTTGAAAGGCCTCCTTCACCACGCGCAGGAGGTCCTGACTGGTGAAGGGCTTTTGCAGATAGGTCACGCCCAGTTCGCGGTTGCTCGGGCGGAAATTACCGCTGGTGCAGATGACGCGCAGGTCGGGGGCGACCGTGTGCAAGCGCTGGATCAACTCGTGACCGTCCATGTGCGGCATCACGAGGTCGGTCACCACCAGGTCCACGTGGGAGTCCGGATGCTCAATAACCTCCATCGCCTGACGACCGTTCATCGCCGTGAGCACGCGGTAGCCGAAGGAGGAGAGCACCATGTCACTCATGGTCAGGAGTAGTTCCTCGTCGTCCACGATGAGCACGGTTTGGTCGCCGCGCAAATCCTCGTCGGCCAAAACCCCTTCTTCGAGCGACTTGCGGTCGGCGGGGAGGTAAACGCGGACGGTGGTCCCTTGGCCGGGCGCACTGGTGATGGCGAGGCTGCCGCCGTGGTTGGTGATGATGCCGTAGGCCCACGCCAGCCCGAGGCCGCGATGCCCGGGCTTGGTGGTGAAGAACGGGTCCACGACCTGGGGCAGCAAGTCCGCCGGGATGCCCGGGCCGGTGTCGTT
>JAYTIO010000159.1:0-1766 GCA_043731805.1 Pedosphaera sp.
TCGCCGCGCCGCAGCGTGCGCGTGCTGGCCGCGAGCACGGCCGGGGGGAAGGTGCGCTGGAGGAGGGCGGTGATGGAGGTGGTGAGGATTGGCGATTGGCGATTGCCGATTGCCGATTGATTGCGTCGCACGCCTGCCGACAGATTCGCCATTCGCAATTCGGCATTCGCCATGAGCGCGACGAGCGTCTCCAGGCGTTCGCTGATGACATCCGCGTGCGGGAGCTTGTCCTCATGCGGCAGCGTCTCCCACGCGGGGAAGAAGAGGAGGGGATGGGGGATGGGGTCCGCCGCCGCTCCCTGCTGACCGCTGACCGCTGACCGCTGACCGCTGGCTCCCACCCACGTCCCGAGGTCCTGGTGCAGCGTCTCCTGCGCCTTGAGATGCTCCGCCACGAGGACGATGGGGCGGCTGGGAAACTCCTGGTGCAACCACGCGGCCACAAACGCATGACTCGCGCCCGTGATGCCGCCACACGTCAACGCGCCGCCCGACTCCACACGCCGCAAGAGGGTCTGCGCAGCGGGAGTTCGACGAAGTTGGGCGAAGAGTGGGTCGAACATGAGGCGAACGGGCCTCACCAGCGAAATCAGGCTGTCACCCACGCGCCGAACGCGTCAAGGGCGGCGACTGAAGGGGAGCCACATGGATTTGGACTAACCCAAGCTGGGGAGGAAGACGCCGCAGATTTTGCCGCGAAAGGGCGCAGAGGACACAAAGGAGAAGGTTTTGAAAGTGGACGGTGTGTCCCGGTCTCACGCGTGCTTTTGGCCGGAGTTTTTCTCTGCGCTCGCTGCGCTCTTTCGTGGCTAACTCCCCCCGGCCCGCCGCAGCCGTCCCGCGAGCGGGCCTTCGCAGTCAGGGCACCGAGCAATCACGGGGACACGGCCAGCCGCTCTTCCGTCGTCGGGTGGCCCATGAGCACGCCCTGCTCCTTGTAGGTCTTGAGCATGAAGTGCGTGGAGGTGGAGATGACGCCCTGGACGGTGGCGAGCTTCTCCGTGACGAAGGTGGCCAGGGCGCGGAGGTTGTCGCCTTCGAGCACGACGAGCAGGTCGTAGCCGCCGCTCATCAGATAACAGCCCTTCACCTCGTCATACTTCGCGATGCGCTCGGCCAGCCGGTCGAAGCCGCCGCCGCGCTCGGGCGTGATGCGCACCTCGATGACCGCGCGCACGGTGTCGCCACCGACCTTCTCCTCGTTGAGCACGGTGCGGTAGCCGAGGATGATGCCGTCGGCTTCGAGTGTCTTGATTTTCGCGACGACCTCGGGCTCGGAGAGGTTGAGCATCGCAGCGAGTTGGGCGGGCTTCAGCGAGGCATCGTCGCGGAGCAGTTTTAGCAAAGTATCCATGCGCAAGCGTTAGCGGGAAGGGGCGCGGGGTGCAAACCAGCTTTTGGCCAGGCGGCTGCCCGCTCACTTCGCGACGCGATACAGCGGGCTGCCCACCGTGCGCGTCGGCAGGCGGAGGAGGAAGCGCCCGGAGGTCACGGAGAGCGTCCGGCCGGCCGGGCCGCCGCCGGCGCAGTGCGTGAGCGAGTCCTCCGACGGCTCCACGAACGCGAACTTTGCGTGCGGCAAGTGCGGTTCAGGCAACCCCCAGGCCCTGCGGACATGGGCATCCGCGCTCCATGCGCGGGCTTGGCCTTCCAGCGGCCTCGGCTAGACTCGCTGGCATGGCAGAACCGACTTCGCCCGCGCCCACGCTCGCCGAGGAATTCCTCGTGGAGTTCCGCGCGTGCTGGGCGTGGCTGCCGGACAAGCC
>JAYTIO010000160.1:0-1767 GCA_043731805.1 Pedosphaera sp.
GCCGACGAATGGGAGGAGCACGTGGACACCCTCAGCCGCACCTTCCTCGGCCTCACGCTCGCCTGCGCGCGCTGCCACGACCACAAGTCCGACCCCATCACCGCCGCCGATTACTACGCCGTGGCCGGCGTCTTCGCGAGCGTCCGCCACGCCGAGGTGCCCACGATGGGCGACCCGTTCTGGTTGCCCGTGAAGAAGGCCCGCGAGTCCGTCACCGCACTGGAAAAGGAGCGCGACGACTTGAAGAAGAAAAAGCCCGCGCCCGCCGACCTGACGAATCAAGTCGCCGTCATCGAGCAGAAAATCACCGGCCTCAAGTCCGGCACGCCGCACTTCAACATGGCGATGGCCACCGCCGTCGAGGACGCCGCGCTCTTCGTCATCCCCGCCGCGAACAACAAGGGCACCGTCCTCGACTTCAAGCCCGGCCAGGCCCGCGACCTCGAGCTGATGAAACGCGGTGACCCCAACAACACTGGCGACGTCGTCCCGCGCCGCTTCCTCGCCGCCTTCCCCGCAAAGGACGGCCAGCCCCGTCGCTTCACCACCGGCAGCGGCCGCCTCGAACTCGCGCAAGCCATCGTGCAGGAAGCCGCGCCGCTCACCGCGCGCGTCATCGTGAACCGCATCTGGCGGCACCACTTCGGCCGCGGCATTGTGGACACGCCCAGCGAGTTCGGCGTCACTGGCGACCCGCCGTCGCACCCTGAGTTGCTCGACGACCTCACCGCGCGCTTCATACGGAACGGCTGGTCCATCAAGTGGCTCCACCGCGAAATCCTCCTCTCCGCCGCGTGGCAGCAAAGCTCCCTCGCACCCGACTCCGAGCAGCGCGACCCAGAGAACCGGCTCTTCGCGCGCATGCCCCGCCGCCGCCTCGACTTCGAGGCGTGGCGCGACACCACGCTCGCCGCCGCCGGCACGCTGGACCGCAGCTTCGGCGGCGTCGCCACCCCGCTCACGTCCGACAAGAACCTCCGCCGCACGCTCTACGGCATCGTGAACCGCCACGAACTGGAGCCGATGCTGCGCATCCACGACTTCCCCGACCCCGCCGCGCACAGCGCCGCGCGCACCGAGACCGCCACCGCGCTGCAAATGCTCTTCTCGCTGAACAGCCCCTTCCTCCTCGCGCAGTCCGACGCCCTCGCCGCGCGCCTGGAAAAGGAAGCCGGCCCCGCGTTGACCGACCGTGTCACCCGCGCCCACGCCGTCCTCTTCCAACGCCCCCCGACCGCGAAGGAACTGGGGATGGCCACCCGCTTCCTCACCGGCCGCGAGACCGACAAGAAAGCGTGGTCCGAATACGCCCAAGCCCTGCTGGCCAGCAACGAAACGCAGTTTGTGGATTGAGAAGCCCCGTTGGCTCTCCAAAACTGTCACTTTTGACCACTTGAGCCTAAAACCGTGTAACACTCGTCTGGATAGGCACTTGAAGCCCATAACAGTGCCCTCCCAAGCCATAACAGTGCCTCCCCAGGCGGTAGCAGTGCCTCCCCAAGGCGTAACGGTGATGCCCCAAACGGTAACAGGGCTTCCCCAAGGCGTAACGATGGTCTGGCAGGCTACAGCACCCGTTCCCCAAGGCATAACGCTGCCGGCCCGGCCAGTAGCAGTCCGTCCCCAAGCCGCAACACCGCCCGACCCAGCGGTAGCAGTGCGGGCACAGACGGTAACGGTGGCCTGGCAAGGCGCAACGATGCTGGCACAAGCCATTCGCCTGTGAAACCGGACGCGTTCTCCCTCACCCCTACCCTCTCCCGCTGG
>JAYTIO010000161.1:0-8339 GCA_043731805.1 Pedosphaera sp.
ACCTCGATTTTGGTCGGCGGCACGGTGTCGGTGACGTGCAGTTTGCCGTCGCGAAACATGCGCTCCTCGGTGGCCTGGTCGGTGATGGGGAAGAAGCGAATTTCGTCGAGCTTTACGGCGGCGGCGTTCCAGTGCCGGGGGTTTTTGATGATGCTGATGTATTGGTTCACCTCCCACTTCGCGAGCGTGAAGGGGCCGTTGCAGACGAAGTGCTCGGGGCGGGTCCACTTGCTGCCGCGTTCATAGGCCTTGCCGTGCTTCTCGACGGTGGGCAGGTGGACGGGCATCCAGGAGGTGTGGTTTATGAGGGAGAGAAAGTAAGGCGTGGGGCCGACGAGCGTGATCTGAAACGTGTGGTCATCCACCACCTTGTATCCGACCTGCGCGAAGTCCTTTAGCTTGCCTTCATTGTAAGCCTGCGCGCCCTTGACTACGTGGTGCATGTAGGCGTATTGCGCGGCGAGGGTGGGTTCGAGGATGCGGCGGTAGCTGCGATGGTAGTCTTGCGCAGTCACGGCGTCGCCGTTGGACCACCGGGCGCTCTTGCGGAGGAAAAAGGTGTAGGTGAGCTGGTCGGCGGAGATTTCCCAGCGCTCGGCCCCGGCGGGAATGGGATGCAAGTCCTTCGGGTCTTGGCCGGTGAGACACTCAAAGAGGCCCATGAGAATCATGTGCTCAGGCACGCCGGTGACGAGCTGGGGGTCGAGGTCCGCTGGCTCGGCGCCGTTGCCGCGCAGGAGGACTTGCTTGCCGTCGAGGCGGGAGGGGGCGTCCTTCACGGAGTCTTTCTTGGTGCAGCCTGCGAGGGCAAGGGCAAGGGCGAGGCTGGCGAGCAAACGGAACGGCGTCATGGCCGGGGAGCTTTCCGATTCGCCCGGAGCGAGGGAAGCCAAAAGGAGGGGTGGGGGATTTTATAAGGAGGGCAGGAGGGCAGGAAGGGGAAGTGGGTGGGCGAGGCGGTCGGCTCGGTGGTCTGGGGCGCGGCGCGGGGCGCGCAAGGGAGGAGAGTGCCCGCGAATCACGCGAATTGCCGCGAATGGGAAGGGGCAGCGGTGGGTTGAGGGTGGACTTGAAGCGGTGCTTCATTCGCGTTGATGCGCGTGATTCGCGGGCAACCCAACTGCGCCCGAACTGCGGCTGCCCCCACTTCCTGCCTTCCTGTTCTCCTTATAAAAATCCCCTCCCTTGCCCCCTCCTCCGCTCCTCGGCTAGGGTGCGCGCGTGTCACGATTGCCCTTCGAGCTGCTGCTGGCGCTGCGTTATCTGCGGCCCAAGCGCACGTTCGTCTCCGTCATCACGCTCATCTCGGTCATCGGCGTGATGCTCGGCGTGGCGGTGCTCATCATCGTCATCAGCGTGATGAGCGGCTTCGACCGCCAGCTCCGCGACAAGCTCCTGGGCTTTAACGCCCACCTCCGCGTCATCCAGCCCGGCGAACTGCTCGCCAACCGCGACGAAATCATGGCCCGCGTCATGGCGAACCCGCGCGTGAAGGGCGTCGCGCCCTTCGTGCAGGGCAAGGTGATGCTGGAGACGCAGCCGCCCGTCGGCAGTTCCGTGGTGGACGCGCCGGTGGTGCGCGGCGTGGACCCGGCGCGCGAGGGCGGCGTGAGCGACCTGCCCAAGAGCGTCATCAGTGGCGCGTTCGATCTGCGCGGCAACGGCCTCGTGCTCGGCCGCGAGCTGGCCAATAACCTCGGGCTGCGCGTCGGCGACCGCGTCGCGATCTATTCCCCGGCGAACTTGAAGAAGATGAAGGACAGCCGTCGCAGCGCGAAGGAGGAGTCGGTGTTGCCCGACGAATACACGGTGAAGGGCATCTTCGACGTGGGCTACTACGAGTTCAATGCGAACGTCGTCGTCACCTCGCTCGCCAACGCGCAGGACCTCTACGCGCTCGATGACAACGTCCACGGCCTCCAGATCACGCTGCATGACGCGAACCAGGCGGACGCGGCGCAGCGCGAGCTTCAGCACGCGCTCGGGCTGAACTACGTCGTCCGCTCCTGGAAGGACGACAACTCCAGCATCCTCAACGCGCTGCTGGTCGAGAAGAACGTCATGTTCTACCTGCTCTTCTTCATCATGATCGTCGCGGCGTTTGGCATCACCAGCGCGCAGATCACGTTCGTCGTGCAGAAGACGCGCGAGATCGGCGTGCTCAAGGCGCTGGGCGCGACCAACGGGCAGGTGCGGTGGTTGTTTCTCAGCCAAAGCCTCATCGTCGGGGTGTTCGGCGTCCTCGCCGGCTTCGGCCTCGGGCGCTTGGCGTTGCACTACCGGAACAACTTTCTCGACCTGATGAACCGCGTGACAGGCTTCGAGCTGTTCCCGAAGACCATCTACGCCTTCGACCGGCTCCCCGCGCTCATCGTGCCCAGCGACATCGCGATCATCTGCGGCGGGTCGCTCTTCATCTGCCTGCTGGCGGGCCTGCTGCCGGCATGGAACGCCGGGCGGCTGCAACCGGTGGAGGCGCTGAGGAATGAGTGAGGGGATTAAGAGTAAACCGGAACGATGTAGTTGGGTTTGGACCACTCCCCTTCAACGCAGAGAAGCAGAGGAGGCAAAGTTGCGCAGAGAAGTGACCGGCGAAGACCCCCACCCAGTGAACGCCAAAGGCTTGGCCCAACTCTGCGTGCCTCTGCGGCCTCTGCGGCTCTGCGTTAAAGGTAGGGCCCGCTTCAACTGCATCGTTCCGGGTAAGAACATTATGATCAAGCTACTGAACCGAATGCGTTCGTGCGCCCCCACGCCCCTCTAACTCGTAATCTTAATCCTCCCCATGCCCTCCCTGCTCCGCGCCACCGGCCTCCGCAAGACCTACCGCATCGGCACCCGCCTCGTGGAAGTGCTGCGCGGCGTGGACCTCACCGTGGAGGCCGGCGAGTTCGTCGCGTTGCGCGGTGCGTCCGGCGCGGGCAAGAGCACGCTGCTGCACTTGCTCGGCGGCCTGGACCGGCCCAATCACGGTGAAATCCAGTTCCGCAATCAGAGCCTCGCCGCGCTGACCGATGGCGAACTGGCGAAGCTCCGGCTCGCGCACGTCGGCCACATTTTCCAAGCCTACCACCTCCTACCGGAACTCGACGCCTTGGAAAACGTCGCGCTCCCCGCCCGCGTCGCGCGCCTCGACGCCGCCGAGGCCGAGCGGCGCGCGCGGGAGCTCTTGCGGCGCGTCGGGCTGGAGCACCGGCTGGAGCATCGCCCGGCGGAACTCTCCGGCGGCGAGCAGCAACGCGTGGCCATCGCCCGCGCGCTGGTGAACCAGCCCACGCTCATCCTCGCCGATGAACCGACGGGCAACCTCGACTCCCACACCGGCGAGGAAATCCTGAACCTCCTCTGCGAACTCCGCGCCGAGCACAAAGCCACGCTCGTCATCGCCACGCACGACGCCCGCGTCGCCGTCCGCGCGCCGCGCGTGGTGGAGCTGGTGGATGGAGCGCTGAAGTAGGGTTCTGAGTTCCGAGTTCTGAGTTCCGAGTTCAGCGCGGTGGCGTGCGCTCAACTTTGAGCTCAAAACTCGGAATTCAGAACTACCCTCCCCGTCACCCGCGCCGCTGGCATTCTTCCACGTAGTTGCGGAAGGCCGTCTGGAGCCGGCGCGTGAGCGGGCCGGGCTGGCCGTCGCCGAGCTGGCCGTCGTTGATCTGCACGACGGGCATGACCTCGTTGGTCGTGCCGAAGAGCATCGCCTCGGTGGCGCACTTCAGCTCGCCCTCGGCCACGGGGAACTCCCGCACCGGGATGCCGAGCGCGGAACACAGGCCCAGCGCGACGAGGGGGGTGACGCCGGGGAGGATGTAGTTCGTGCGCGGCGCGGTGTGCAGCACGCCATCGAGCACCCCGGCGAAGTTCGAGAGCGAGCCTTCCAACGCGAAGCCGTCGCGCACGAGCACGGCCTCGTGCGCGCCCGCTTCCTGCGCGAGTTGGTTGGCCAGGACGTTGGGCAGCAGCGAGACGGACTTGATGTCGCAGCGCGCCCAGCGTTGGTCGGGCACGGTGATGACCTTCACGCCGTTGATCCACTTCTCGAACGGGTTCGCGAACGGTGCGGCAAAGGCGTAAACGGTCGGCGTGGTGTCGGCGGGGAAGGCGTGCTTGCGCGGAGCGGCGCCCCGCGAGACTTGGAGGTAAACGGTGGCCTCGGCGTCGGCGAGATCGTTCCGCTTCAGCAACTCGCTGGCAATGGCCGCGAAGTCGGTGTCCACCGGCGCGGGGATGCGCAGCGCCTTGAGACTGTAAGCGAAGCGGTCCCAGTGCTCGCGGGCGCGGAAGAGGTGGCCGCGATAGGCGCGGAGGACTTCGTAAGCACCGTCGGCGAAGAGGAACGCGCGGTCGTCAGGCGAGATGCGCGCCTCCTCCTTCGGGAGGAACTGGCCGTTGAGATAGACCGTCATGGCGGGAAGGGAGGGGACCGGCCGGCCGGCGCAACGCCAGGCCCCGTTCAGCGGCGGGGGTTGAACTGCGCGGTGACCTTCAACACGAAGATGTCCGTCTCGCCCAGGCTCTTCAGGACGATGTCGCCGAAGGTCACGTTGCCACGGTAGTAGCCGACGACGTAGCTGTTCCCGCCGCGGTCCACCGCGATGGCGTGGCCGGCGATGGGCTCGGAGAACTGCGCCCCCGCCTGCCGCGCCCAAATGACGCGGCCTTCGCGGTCGAGCTCGGTCACGAAGAGATCGCCGATGCCCATGCTGAAGAGCGTGTTGTTGCCGAACTCCACCTTGCCCGCGAACGTGCCGGTCACGTGCGCGTGCCCGCTGCCATCCACCGCGAGCCCGTAGCCGGCCTCCGGCGCGCCAATCTTGTTGCCGCCGAAGGTGCGGACCCAGACGAGCTTGCTGCGCTGGTCATACTTGGAGACGAACACATCGGAGCCGCCGACGCTCTTGAGGCCCTTGCCGTTGAACGAGCCGGTGTGCGTGCCCTTGCGCGAACGGAACGCGGCGTGCAGGCGCATCTCCGAGGCGAAGGACTCGGTGCCGTTGAAGCCTCCGGAGACGAGGACGTTGCCCTGCGGATCGAGCGCGATGGCGTAGCCGATGTCCGAGTTCGGCCCGCCCGCGCGCTGCGCCCAGACGGTGCGCCCGGTGTTGTCGAGCTTGGCGACGAAGCAGTCCACCAACCCGGCGCTGCTCAACGTGATGGTGCGGGAGAAGCGGACGCCGTCCTCGAAGCCGCCGGTGATGTAGCAGTTGCCCTGCGCATCCACCGCGATGGCACTGGCGGCGTCGTCGCCCGGGCCACCGATTTGGCGCACCCAGTCGAGCTCGCCGCTGGTGTCGTAACGCGCGACGAAGATGTCGTTGAAGCCAGCGTTCTTGAGCGTGAGGTCCCCGAAGGTGGTGTCACCGGAAAAGTAGCCGCAGACATACACGTAGCCGTCCGCGCCGACGGTGATGCCGTTGCCGCTGCCGCCGCCCGCGCCGCCCGCCTGCCGGACCCAGAGCACCTTGCCCGTGGGGTCGAACTTCGCGACGAAGATTTCCGAGTCGGAGTTGCGTTTCACCGACTCGCCGCCGAAGTCCACCGTGGGCGACTGGAAGGAACCGGTGAGGTAGCAGTTGCCCTCCGCGTCAATCGCCACCCCGCGCGCAAAGTCATCGGCGCTGCCGCCGGCCTGACGCACCCAGACCAGCTTGCCGACGCGGTCATACTTGGCTAGGAAGATGTCCGCCTCGCCCTTGCCGGCCAGCGCGTATTCCTCGAACCGCGCCTGGCCGCGGAAGTAGCCGCAGACAAAAGTGTTCCCCTCGCTGTCCACGGCGATGCCCGTGCCGTAATCCTGCCCGCTCCCACCCGCGCGGGAGGCCCAGCGGAAGCCCGGCATCTCCGCCAGTGCGGCGGTCAAGAGGAACGCGCCGGCCAGGACGGCGAGGCTCCCGGTGCGCAGTGCGCTGACCAAACGGGGCGCGCGCGAGCGGCGGGAGGCCGGAGCAGAAGAGGAGAGATTCATTTCAGCGGGCGAGGGTTCGATGCGGTGGCGCAGTGGGCTTCGAGCAGTTGTCACTTTGGAGCCAGCCACGCACTGGGTGGCTGAATGGGCGGTTTTAATATGCGATTGCCAGTTGGATTCAAGCGCAAACTCCGCCGCGCGCCGGTGGCCGCCGCCGTTCAAGCGGGGAAGTTCGGTAGCTTCGGCGCGCGGGGCGCGGGTGCGGCCGGAGTCGCCGGCTGGCCCGTGAAGGCGAGACTGAGCTGGTTGAAGAACTCCGGCGGCATCCGCTTGGGCTTCTCGTCCCGCCCGATGCAGACGTGCCGGGTGAGTCCGCTCAGGATGATCTGGTTGCGCGAGTTGGACACGCCATAAGCGAAGGCGAGGTTCAGCCGGTCCAGATTCGTCACGACCACCTCGATGGCCAGCTCATCGTCGTAGCGCGCCGTGGCCTCGTGGTGGAGGTGCGATTCCACGACGGGAAAAAACAACTCCTGGTCATGCAACGACGACAGCGGCACGCCCGCCGCGCGGAAGAACTCGCCGCGCGCCGCCTCCAGAATGTCGAGGTAGCGCGCGTGATAGACGTGGTTACCCACCGTGCAATCCGAGTAGATCACGCGGTGGCGGTGGCGAAACGGAGTAGCGACCATGCGGGCGAGCCTAACGTTACCCCGCGCTCCTGCCAATGCCGGACTCCGCGCCTTGCCTTCCCCTTCCGCACGCACCTACAGTCCGCGCGTCCGCCACGTGACCACACTCTTCGCCATCACCCTCTTCTGGAGCGCCGCGCTGCTGTTCTGGGTCGAGCCGATGGTCGGCAAGCTGGTCCTCCCGCAGCTCGGCGGCGCACCTGCGGTCTGGAACACCTGCATGGTGTTCTTCCAAGCCATGCTGCTCGCAGGCTACGCAGCGGCGCACTGGCTGACCGGACGGTTCTCCCTCCGAGCGCAACTGGGGACTCACCTAGCTCTCCTGCTCGTCGCACTGACGACGCTGCCCATCCGGCTGAACGAAGCGGCCACCGCACCGTGGCCGCACTGGCCCACCGCCTGGCTGTTGCTCCAACTGCTCCTGAACATCGGCCCCGCCTTCTTCGTGCTGGCCCTCACCACGCCGCTGCTTCAACGGTGGTTCGCCGCCTCGGCCCAAGCCGGTGCGCGTGACCCTTACTTCCTCTACGCGGCGAGCAACCTCGGGAGCTTCACAGCGCTGCTGGGCTATCCGCTCTTCATCGAGCTGAACTGGCCACTGCGCGAACAGTCGTGGCTGTGGGCCGCAGCTTTCCTAGTGATGCCCGTGCTCGTGCTGGCCTGCGGCGCGAAGGTAGGGCGCGGTGTCCTCACCGCGCCGCGAACGACGACCGCGCAACTGCCAGCCGACGGCGGGGTGAGGACACCCTGCCCTACCAGCGTCGGCCTCCCCCGCCGGCTCCACTGGGCCGTCTGCGCCGCCGTGCCCTCCAGCCTGTTGCTGGGCGTCACCACTTACATCACCACGGACATCGCCTCGATGCCGCTGCTGTGGGTGCTGCCGCTCGCGCTGTATCTGCTCACCTTCGTCTTCGTCTTCGCGCGCCGGCAGGTGTTCTCCGCGCGGTTGCTCTCGCGGGCGCTGCCCATCGGCGCGCTGGCGTTGGCTTACCAGATGTGCGCGGGCTTGAGTGAACCGGCTTGGGTCGTTATGGGCCTCCACCTCGGCGTGTTCTTCGTCGCCACGATGGTCTGCCACGCCCGCCTCGCGGCCGACCGCCCGGAGCCGGAGCACCTGACCGAGTTCTACCTGTGGATGTCGCTGGGCGGTGTGTTGGGCGGGCTGTTCAACACCCTGCTCGCGCCCGTCCTGTTCAACTCGGTGGTGGAATACCCGCTGGCCCTCATGGCCGCGTGCTGGCTGCGAAGCAATGGAGCGCGGACGCCCACGTCCGCAGCGCCAACTGGAAACGCAACCCTTGCTGCGGACGTAGGCGTCCGCGCTCCAGCCGCCGACCTCCTCTGGCCGCTCTGTCTCGCCGTGCTCACCGCCGCGCTCGCCGCGTTCCTACCGCCGGCGAAGCTCATCCCAGCCCAACTCCAATCGCTCGTCATCTTCGGCCTGCCGCTGCTGCTGTGCTTCCTGTTCGTGGACTCGCCGCGCCGGTTTGGGCTGGGGCTGGGCGCGGTGTTCTTGGGCGGCGCGTTCTTCACCGGCGGCTTTGGCAAGACGCTCCATGTCGAGCGCAACTTCTTCGGCGTGACGCGCGTGACGTTGTCGCCGAGTGGGGATGCGCGGCAGATTGTCCACGGGCGGACGATTCACGGGCGGCAATTTCTGGATGCGGCAAGGGCGGCGGAACCGCTGACGTTCTATCATCGCGAAGGGCCGCTGGGGGATGTGTTCAAGGTGTTCGCGGCCCGTG
>JAYTIO010000162.1:0-19123 GCA_043731805.1 Pedosphaera sp.
TTTGAATTTGGGCGGGCGGCCATAGGTCGGAAACCGGTGTGCAGATAATACGTGTCCGTAGTATTTGGTTGCGCAGTGCCGGGCACTGTGGAAAATCACTTCAACGCTGGGAAGAAAATTTATTGCCGCCCAGCGTGTGTTTGCCAACGTAGCCGCCACTTGCCACGACTCTGAACGCTCAGGCCATGAAACTACTGACTCCCGCTCTGCTTGCTTTGCTGTGCGCTTGTTCGCCCACGCAGCCCCCCGTCATCACCGCCCTCGCCGCGGCCCCCGCCAAGGGCTGGCTCGCGTGGCGCGGGCCGAACCAGAACGGCTCGTCCGGCGAGAAGGGTTTGCCCAGCGCCGTGGACCCGAAGAAGCCGCTGTGGACCGCCGAGTTCCCCGGCCAGTCCGCGCCGGTCATCGCCAACGGCAAGCTCTACATCATGGGCTACCTCGGCGAGGGCGCGGAGTTGCAGGAGGGCGTGCGGTGCTTCGACGCGGAGACGGGCAAGATGCTTTGGGAGAAGCGCTACACGGACTTCCTGTCCGACACGATTTACCTGCGCTACGCGACGAGTAGCCCGGCGGTGGACCCGGAGACCAGCAACGTTTACACGCTCGGCACCCAGGGGATGCTCAACGCGTTCACGGCGGACGGCAAGGAGCTGTGGGGCTACTCGATGATGGAGCAGTTCGGACGGCTCACTTTCCCGAACTCACGCACGGCGACGCCGCTGATTGATGGTGACCTCGTCATCGTGCGCGGCATCACCTCGAACTGGGGCAATCAAGGCGCGGCGGGTGACCGTATGTATGCCTTCGACAAAAAGAGCGGCGAACTTGTGTGGTCGTGCTGGTCCGGCGAGCGCCCCAAGGACAACTCCTTCTCGCACCCGGTGCTGACGTGGTTCAAGGGCAAGCGCGTCTTCATCACCGCCACCGGTGACGGCAATGTGCTTTGCGCCAACGCCCGCACCGGCGAAGCCATCTGGCGCGTGCCGTTGTTCAAGGCGGGCATCAACTCGACCACCGTCGTCCACAATAACGACAAGGTCGTCGCTATCTTCGGCACGCCTTACGAGCCGGGCCAGATGGTGTGCATGAAGATTCCGCAGGTGGAGCCGACGAGCGCGACGAATGCGCCGGTGGTGGTCGAGCGGCAGGCGGTGGAGCTGTGGCACACGTCGGAGATTTCCACCTCGACCAGCCATCCGATTCTCGTCGGCGACCGCGTGTATGTCGTGGCGGAAAAGGGCGACCTCTGCTGCGTGGACGTGAACAACGGGAAGATTCTATGGCGCGTGAAGCTGGGCATCGAGCAGCGCAATGCCGGCCTCGTTCACGCGGACGGCAAGCTCTACGTGCCGATGCTCGACGACCCCGCGAGCAAGGGTTCGGGCGAAGGCGACGCGGGCACGACCGGCGCATTCTACATCATTGAGCCGAGCGACAAGGAAGGGAAGATTCTCAGCCACGTGCCGCTCGAAGGCCGCTGCTTCGGGACGCCGGCGGTATACAACGGCAAGGTCTATATGCAGACCACGAAGAAGCTCTATTGCTTCGGCAAAGCGGGCAACAACCCCGGCCTCCCGCCTGAACCCGCCGCTGAGAAATGGCCCACGCCTGGCAAGGCCACGCAGCTCCAGGTCATCCCGAGCGAAGTGCTGTTGAAGCCCGGCCAGACGGCGTCCTTCCGCATCCGCTCGCTCGACGCGAATGGGTTTGTGGTGCAGGAGAGCATTGACCCGAAGACGTTAAAATGGGTCGGCTACATCCCGCCGACGGCGAAGGTGCGCGCGAGCATGAAGGGCGCGTTCAACGCGAACGGCCAGCTCGTCGCCGGGCCGGAAGTGGTGCCGAGCGCGGGCGCATTCGAGGGCACGGTGGACGGTCTGAAGGGCTACATCCGCGGGCGCGTGCTGCCTGGTCTGCCCATCAAGGAAGACTTCGAGAAGTTCGACATCGCGGTGGTGCATGAGACGGAAGAAGGTGTGAAGTTCGCCTACCCGCCGCTGCCGTGGATTGGCCCGCGCTTCAAGTTCGAGGTGCGCCAGGTCGGCGACACGAAGGCGCTGGTGAAGGCGATTGACAACAAGTTCTTCCAGCGCGCCACCGTCTTCATGGGTGAGCCGAGCCTGAGCAATTACACCGTGCAGACCGACGTGATGAGCGAGGGCAAGCCGCGCAAGATGTCCGAGGTCGGCCAGATCAATCAGCGTTACCTCATCGTGCTCCGGGGCAACGCCCAGGAAATCGAAGTGAACTCGAACCAGGAGCGGCTGAAGGTCTCCGTGCCGTTCAAGTGGAAGGCGAACGAGTGGATGACGCTCAAGTCCCGCGTGGACGTGAAGCCCGACGGCTCCGGCGTGGTGCGCGCCAAGGCGTGGAAGCGCGGCGAGCCGGAACCCGCCGAATGGACCATCGAGGTGCCTCACAAGATTGCGCACCAGAACGGCTGTCCCGGTCTCTACGGCTTCGCGCCGCAGGAAATGCGCGTGTTCATTGACAACGTGAGCGTGACCGCAAACTAAGACTATTCCCGCACAACATTTTTAAAAGTTACCAGCATGAAGCATATACCCCTCCTCACCACCGCCCTCGCCGCCGCCGGCCTCGTCACTTTCACTGGCTGCGAAAAGAAACCAGATGCACCCAAGCCGGAAGCTCCAAAGGCTGCGCCCGCGCAGGCCGCCAACTCCGGCGGCGACTGGAGTCAATGGGGCGGCACTCAATACCGCAACATGTATTCGGTCGCGACGGGCCTGCCGGACAGATTTGAGCCGGGCAAGCTCGTGAAGGGCAGCGAGAACCACGACCCCGCCACGCAGAAGAACGTGAAGTTCACAGTGAAGCTCGGCTCGCAGAGCTACGGCAACCCCACGATCGCCAATGGCCGCATCTACGTCGGCACCAACAACGACGTGCCGCGCGACAAGCGCCACCTCGGCGACCGCTCCATCCTGCTCTGCCTCGATGAGAAGACCGGCGCGCTCAACTGGCAACTCGTCGTCTCCAAGCTCAAGTCCGGCAAGGTCAACGATTGGGAAAGCCTTGGCCTCTTCTCCTCCGCCGTCATCGAGGGCAACCGCCTCTACGTCGTCACCACGCGTTGCGAAATCCTCTGCCTCGACGTCGAAGGCATGGCGAACGGCAACGACGGCCCCTACAAGGACGAAGCCAAATACGTCGTGCAGGACGTGCTCGGCGCGGACGGCAAGCAGGCCCCGCCCATCCCGCCCGGAGACAAGGACGCCGACATCATCTGGCGCTACGACATGATGGATGAGTTGGGCGTCTTTCCCCACAACGCCTCGAACTGCTCCATCCTCATCATCGGAGACATTCTCTATGTCTCCACTTCCAACGGTCAGGACTGGACGCACGTGAACGTCCCCTCCCCGCTCTCGCCCAGCCTCGTGGCGGTGAACAAGAAGACCGGTGAACTGCTCGGCGAGGACGATGCCAAGATTGGTTCGCGCCTTTTCCACGGCCAGTGGAGTTCCCCCTCGACTGGCAAGGTCAACGGCAAGGACCTTGTCTTCTTCGGCGGCGGCGAGGGCTTCTGCTACGCCTTCGATGCAATTCCCAAGAAGGAAGGCGACGGATCCTTCCTGAAGACGGTTTGGAAATACGACGCCAACCCGCCCGAATACAAAGTGAAGGACGGCAAGCCCACCAAGTATCCCGCCGCCGAAGGCCCCAGCGAAATCATCGCCACCCCGGTCTTCTGGAAGAACCGGATTTACGTCGCCACCGGCCAGGACCCCGAGCACGGCGAAGGCGTCGGCCACCTCGTTTGCCTCGACGCGACGAAGACCGGCGACATCACCAAGACCGGCGTCATCTGGGAGTTCAAGGGCATCAACCGCAGCATCTCGACGGTCTCGATTGACCCGGACACTGGCCTGCTCTTTATCGGCGACTTCTCCGGCTTCGTCTATTGCCTCGATTCCGAGACCGGCAAGCTGCACTGGAAGTATGACATGAAGGCGCACATGTGGGGCAGCACGATGGTCGCCGACGGCAAGGTCTATGTCGGTGACGAGGACGGCGACTTCGTGGTGCTCGCCGCCAAGGGCGGCCCGAAGGCCGAAGTCCTGAGCGAGTGCAACCTCGGCGCCCCCATCTACTCCACGCCCGTCATCGCCAACGGCGTCATCTACGTCGCCTGCAACTCGCACCTCTACGCGTTCCACGACTCTGCGAAGGCGAAGGCCCCGAAGCCCTGATGCGCGGCGGCTTTGGATTCCCCGTCCGGGAAATGCTTCGGCTCGCAATCACTGCTCTGGTCTGCTCGACGGTCGGCTCCGCCTCGGCTGAGAACTGGCCGCAGTTCCGTGGCCCGACCGGGCTCGGCTACACCACCGAGAAGAAACTCCCGCTCACCTGGAACGCCAAGACCGGCGAGCACATCCGCTGGAAAGCGCCGTTGCCCAAGAGCGACAACGCCTACTCCTCCCCCGCCGTCTGGGGCGACCGCGTCTTCGTCACCTACGTCGTCAATCAACCGCTGGAGCACCACGTCCTGTGCTTCCAGGCGAGCGACGGCAAGCCGCTTTGGGACACGCCTGTGCCGCCCGGCCCGTGGCTGCTGAAGGATTTGCGCGGCGGCTACGGCGCATCCACGCCAGCGACTGATGGGAAGAAAGTCTTCGTCGTGTTCGGCTCGGCGGTCATTGCCGCGCTGGACTTCGAGGGCAAGATTGCCTGGCGGAAGGAACTGGAGAAATTCGCCTTCGACGTGGCGCTCGGCTCCAGCCCGGTGATCTTCGAGGACACCGTCATCCTCGACTGCGACCAGACCGGCAAGAACTCCAGCTTCATCGCGTTCGACCGAGCGACCGGAGCCATCAAGTGGGAGGAGAAACGCCCGCAGGCTGGGTTCGCGCACAGCACGCCGGTCATCGCCACGGTGAAGGGCCGGGCGCAAATGCTCGTGAGCGCGGCCAACTCGATTCAAGGCCTCGACCCGGCGAACGGGAAAATCCTCTGGTCGTGTTCCGCGCCGGGCGATGCCTCCTCGCCTGCGTTCAACGGCAGCCTCGTCTTCGCCGACAGCGGGCGCGGTGGCCGCGCCGTCTGCGTGGACGCGACGGGCGAGGGCGACGTGACCAAGACGCACCTGAAGTGGACCTTCCCGCAGATTCCCGAGGGCCTGTCCTCCCCCATCATTGTTGGTGACTTCGTCCTGCGCACCCACAACCCCGAGACGCTGCGTTGCCTCCGCCTCTCGACGGGCGAGTCGGCGTTTCACGAGCGGCTCGCGGGCGTGTCCACGTGGGCCAGTCCGTTCGCGACGGCGGATGGCAAAGTCTATTTCGCCAGCGCCGGCAAGACCTACGTCGTGCAGGCCGGAGAGAAATTCGAAGTGCTCGCGACCAATGACCTCGGCGAGGAAAGCCGCGCCTCGGCAGCGGTGAGCGGTGGTAAAATCTTTCTCCGCGGCAACAAACATCTCTACTGTATCGGCCAGCCATGAAACTCGTTCTGCTCCTCACCCCTGCTATTGCCCTCGCTGCGCACCTCGCGTCCGCAGCCGAGTGGGTCAACATCTCCGACCCGTTCACTACAGGCTTGCCGAAGTCCGGCACCTACGGCCCGACCGCGGGCGTCGTCGTGGACCGCGCGAACGGCGACGTGTTCATGGTCGTGAGCGACTACGGCCTCTGGCGGAGCTCCGACCACGGCAAAACCTTCGCCCGAGTGGACGACAAGACCATCGGCGGACGCTGCGAGACCGGCTGGGCCTTGCAGGCGGACCCGGCGGGCAAGCGGCTCTTCTGCTTCATGATTTACGGCAGCAGCGCGATGACCACGGACGGCGGCAAGACTTGGGCGAAGTCCAAGGTCAGCCACCTCGACTACGGCGGCGTCGATTGGGAAGACACCGGCAGGCGCCTGCTCGCCGTGCGCCACGAGGCTGGCGGGTTGCTCACGACCAGCGATGACGCCGGCGCGACATGGAAGGACTTGGAGAAAGGTTTTAACAACTGCGGCGTGCTCGACCGCAGCACTTTCGTCGCGACCAAGGCCAAGGAGAAAGGCATCTGGCGCAGCACCGACACCGGCACGACCTGGACCGAAGTCTCCACCAACACGCCGCCCGCCGGCGCGCCCGTGGTCTTCAAGAGCGTCACCTACTGGCCGACCGGCAAGGGCGTCCTGACGAGCAAAGACAAGGGCGCGACATGGTCCGACCTCGGCGCGCCGGTGGACGCGATGTTCGGCCCGATGTTGGGCAAGGACGCGAACCATCTGGTCGTCGTCGGTAAGGCGGGCTTCCAGGAGAGCAAGGACGGCGGCAAGACGTGGCAACTCGCCTCGCCGCTGCCCGCTGGCTTCGGCGCAGGCCGCGTCGGGCCAAACTACGCGTGGGACCACAAGGCGAACATTTTCTACGCCTCGACGATGAGCAAACCGACTTTCAAGTTTGAACGCTGAAACCGAAACCAGTTAGAAACACTCCGCACATGAGCATCCCCACCGTTGCCCCCGAACTCGTCGCCCAGGCCAAAGCCCAACTCGACGCCCACCTCCGCGACATCGTCGCGTGGCACTTCAGCCCCGAGACCGGCTGCCCCTACTGGCTCGACTGGGCCGCGAAGAACTTCGACCCGCGCAAGGAAGTCACCCAGACCGAAGACCTCCTGAAATTCGGCCACTTCGCCGACGAATCCCTGCGCGACCTCCAACCCGAGGTCTGGGTGCCCGCCGCGTTCAAGGGCAAGCCGTATAACATCTTCGAGACCGGCGGCACCACCGGCATGCCCAAGCAGCGCATCGGCTGGAACGACTACAAGGTGGATTACTCCGAGTTCAGCGAGAAGATTTCCGACGCGCACTTCCCGCGTGGCGGAGCGTGGCTGATGATGGGCCCCACCGGCCCCCGCCGCCTGCGCCTCGCCATCGAGCACCTCGCCAACGTGCGCGGCAGCTCCTGCTACTTCATTGACCTCGACCCGCGCTTCGTGAAGAAGCTCATCACCAACAAGCAATACGACGTCGCCAAGCAATACATGACCCACGTCGTGGACCAGGCCACGCTCATCCTGAAAAACCGCAAGGTCACCGGCCTCTTCACCACGCCCAAGCTCCTCGAAGCCATCGCCGAGAAGGTGAACCTTTGGGACGCCGGCATCCGCGGCGTCTTCTGCGGCGGCACCTCCATGAAGCCGCAGGAAGTCCGCTTCATCGTCGAGGAACTGCTCGAGAACCGCATCGGCTTCTACCCGACCTACGGCAACACCCTCATGGGCCTCGCCGCCAGCGTCCCGCTTCAGCCCGAGGACAACTTCAGCGTCACCTACTACGCCCCGCAGCCCCGCGCCATCCTCCGCGTCGTGAACCCGGACGCGACCGACGCGACCGTCGCCTACGACACTTGGGGCCGCGCCGAGCTTACCACGCTGACGAAGGAGTTCTTCATGCCCCGCTTCCTCGAGCGCGACGAGGTCATCCGCCGCGCCCCGCGCCCGCCCTACGCCTGGGACGGTGTCGGCGACGTGCGCCCCTTCGGCGCGATGACGAAGACCATCGTCGAAGGCGTTTACTGACGCGCCCCGGGCGCGCGCCGGGCTTCGTCCCGGGTGACCAGCAAAGTGACAGCCTCCCCGCCCCGCTCGGCGGCATTTCCCTGTTCCCTCCCGCTGCCATCCGTGGCTCAATCCCGAAGCTCTCATGAACCAGCCCGCCGCCCTTCGCCCCACCAACGCCCGTCAGTGGGTCATCTTCTACGCCGTCACGCTCGCCGTGATCACCTACGTGGACCGCGTGTGCATCTCCAAGTCCGCCGAGTTCATCATGCGCGACTTGAACCTGACCAAGATCGAGATGGGCTACGCGTTCACCGCGTTCGGCTGGGCCTACGCGCTGTTTGAAATCCCCGGCGGCTGGCTGGGTGACAAGATCGGGCCGCGCAAGGTGCTCATGCGCGTGGTGATGATGTGGTCCCTCTTCACCATTGCTACCGGCTGGGCGTGGGGGCTGGGGTCGCTCGTGTTCTTCCGGTTCCTTTTCGGCATCGGTGAAGCGGGGTGTTTCCCGAACGTGACCAAGGCCTTCACGCTCTGGCTGCCCGTGCAGGAACGCGTGCGCGCGCAGGGCATCATGTGGTTGAGCGCGCGGTGGGGCGGAGCCTTCACCCCGTTGCTCGTGGGCTGGATGCTGACCCAGATGCAGTGGCGCTACACCTTCCTCACCTTCGGTATGTTGGGCGTCGTGTGGGCGTGGTTCTTCTACGCCTGGTTCCGCGACAACCCCAAGGACCACCCCGCCGTCAACGCCGCCGAACTCGCCCACATCGGCGACTCCGGCCACGGCGTGGACGCGCACGCCACCGTCCCGTGGCGACGCCTCTTCGCCAGCCGCACGGTTTGGATGCTCTGGGGCCAATACTTCTGCATGAGCTATGGCTGGTATTTCTACATCACCTGGTTCCCGACCTACCTGAAGGAACAAGCCGTCTTCGCCGACCTGACCGACTGGCAACGCTCGATGATGGCCTGCGTGCCGCTCTTCTTCGGCGGGCTGGGGTCCATCTTCTGCGGCCTGGTCTCCGGGCCGATGTCGCGCGGCACACTGGGACTGGCGAAGACGCGCCGCCTGATGGGCTGCCTCGGCCTCGCGGGCGCGGGCGTGCTGCTGCTCGGCTCCACCTTCCTCCACAATCCCTTCCTCGCTGTCCTGGCCATCGGCCTGGCGAGCTTCTGCAACGACCTCGCCATGCCCGGCGCGTGGGGCGCGTGCATGGACGTGGGCGGCAAGCACACCGGCTCCCTCTCCGGCAGCATGAACATGATGGGCAACGCCGGCGGGGCCGTGGCCCCGATGGCCGTCCCCCTCATCCTCGCGGCCACGAACAACAATTGGGCCATCAACTTCTACGTCTTCGCCGCCGTGTATGGCCTGGGCGCGCTCTGCTGGCTCTTCATAGACCCGGTGACGCCGTTGGAGCCGGACGGGGACAAGTGAAGCGAGAGTGAACGACACTCCCCCCAGACCGGGACGAAGCCTCCGCAGCGCCGGAGGGTGCGCGGAATGGCTACGGGAGCTACCTCCTGTGGGCCAGCCTCGCACTGGTGCTGTATCTGTTGAGCATCGGACCGGTGACGTGCTTGGTGGCACGGGGGATACTTCCCTTTCCGGTCATCCTCCTTTACAGCCCGTTCCAATATCTGAGTGGTGATTACGAACAGGCGTCTATCCAATACGTAACCTAGTGGGTGCCGCTGTAGGCGTTGCCTGCTCCCCTGCTTCCCCCTGCTTCCCAGTGCATCGGTTGGTTCCCAAGCCGCTCCCCCTCACCCCGGCCCTCGGGCAGAGAACCCACCAGCCGCCCAGGCTCGCGATTTCAGCCCTTGCACCCGTGCCGGCGATTTGCAATCGCCACCTGGCGGGGGGGGGCGCCGGAGGTGGTTACAGTCGAAATTGCAGCGGTGACTTCACTTAGCCCGAATTTCGCAGTTGAGCCACGAAAGGGCCCAAAGCACACAAAGAAGCCGAGGTCGAACTGACTGGGACCGGGATGATTTCTAGCCGGCGCGGCCGGCTGGCAGCAGCTTGGCTGTGCGCGCTTTGCGCCCTTTCGCGGCCATCCCATTTCGGAGTTCGGACCCAGTCCGATTTTCGGCCTCGCTGAAGCCAGTCCGGTGGCATCCTCGCACGGGAAAACAAGCCCAAAAGTCCGGCCCGAATTACAAAACCATTGCTCTACCACTGAGCTAGACTGGCCGACGAACGCGCCAGCGATACCCACGGCGGCCCGCGTTGGAGAATCCTTTTCTCTGCCGCGTAACTTCCCCCCGTCGCCTCGCGTCCATCGGGGCACGGCTGCGGTGAGCGCTGTGAATATCATCGCCGGACCGGGCGTAAAAATTGTAGCCGTCTTCTAACAAACCTGCGGCATCGCAACCACCGAACGAGCTTTATGGACCCGAAACAACATCAGCCCCAGCACGAAGATTTCTTCAGCACCCGCCGCCAATTCCTCAACCGCTTCGGCATGGGCATGGGTGGCTTGAGCCTGGCGTGGCTCCTGGGCGAGAGCGGCACTCAGGCCGCCGGCACCGCGCTGAATCCCCTCGCGCCCAAGCAGCCCCACTTCACCGGCCGCGCCAAGCGCGTCATCCACATCTTCGCGCAGGGCGGCCCGTCCCACATTGACACTTGGGATCCGAAGCCGGCGCTCGCCAAGGCCGGGGACACCAAGGTGGACGCCATCGGCGGCGTGCCGCTGCCCACCCAGTTCAAGTTCGAGAAGCGCGGCAAGTCCGGCGTCGAGGTCAGCGAAATCTGGCCGCACTTGGGCGCGATGATTGACGACATCTGCGTCATCCGTTCGATGCACACCGACGTCCCGGCGCACGAGTTCGCCACGCTCATGATGAACACTGGCGCGGGCCGGCTCGTGAAACCCTCGATGGGTTCATGGGTCACCTATGGCCTTGGCACCGAGAACCAAAACCTCCCCGGCTTCATCGCCTTGGGCGGCGGCCTCGGCGGCGCGTCCAACTGGCGCTCCGCCTTCCTCCCTGGCGCGTATCAGGGCACCTTGGTCAACAACCCTTCCGCGTCGGTTGACAAGATCATCGAGAACATCAAGAGCCAGCACCTCAGCCTCGCCCGCCAGCGCGAACAGCTCGACCTCGTCAAGTCCTTCAACGAACTCCACCAGGAAAAGCTCGGTCAGGAAGCCGTGCTCGAGTCCCGCATCCAATCCTTCGAGCTGGCCTACCAGATGCAGACCGAAGCCACCGACGCCTTCGACATCTCCCGCGAGCCGCAGAGCGTGCGCGACCTTTACGGCGACTCCGCGCAGGGCCGGCAGCTCCTCGTCGCCCGCCGGCTCGTCGAGAAGGGCGTGCGCTTCGTCCAGACCTGGCACGGCGGCTGGGACCATCACACCGCTGTCGGCACGAATCTCCGCAAGAAGGCCGGCGAAAGCGACCAAGCCATCGGTGCGCTGCTCAAGGACCTCAAGCAACGCGGCATGCTCGAAGACACGCTCGTCGTCTGGGGCGGTGAGTTCGGGCGCACCCCGCGTCACGACCGTGGCCAGCGCGGCGAACCGGGCCGCGACCATCACAACAAGGGTTTCTGCTCCTGGGTTGCCGGCGGCGGCGTCAAGGGCGGCCAGACCTACGGCGCGACCGACGAGTTCGGCTACAACGCCGTCGAAAACAAGGTCCACATCCACGACCTGCACGCCACGCTCCTGCACGCGCTGGGCTTCGATCACGAGAAGCTCACCTTCCGCTACAACGGCCGCGACTTCCGCCTCACGGACGTTTACGGCAGCGTGGTGAAGGACATCCTCCGCGCCTGAGCGGCGGACTGGTCGGGAAGAATTTCGGGCCGGAACGGATGCCCCCGTTCCGGCCCGAGTCGTTTTGCCACCGCCAGTTCGGCGGGCGTCACTTCTCTGCGGCTGGCTGCACGCCGCGAATCCATTCGCCCAGCATCTTCACGGCCGCTTCATCCACGCGGGACTTCGCCAGCGGCGGCATCCCACCCTGGCCCACGCGCAGCACGCGCTGCATCAGGATGCTGCGCTCCGGGGCGCCGGGGGCAACCAGCCGCGCGTCCTTCAGTCCGAATTGGTCGTGCTGCGGGGTGACGCCGATGAGGCGCATCAGCTCGGGCTTGGTGTTCCAGCGCAGGTTGATGGCGGAGTTGCCGCCGCCGGCATCCACGTGGCAGTGCGCACAGTTGGCGTGCAGGTAAGCGTAGGCGCGCTGGTCCAAGGGCGCGGAGTCATCGTAAGGATCGGGCAGGCGGGGCATGGCCTCGGGCGGCTTGAGGAAGCGGGGGCCAAAATCCTCGGGCGGGTAGATGAGGCCGTTGGGCCCGGGGATGGCTTTGCTGACGCGCCCGACGCTGTTGGTGAACTTGGCGACGATGAAGAGGTCCAGGTGTTCCAGGGTGCGGAGCTGGTTGGCCTTCACGCCGGCGTAGTCGTGCTCGCGGTTCATCTGGAGCGTGTTCACGCCCAGCACGAACTGCGCGGCGCGGCTGTGGCAGGTCATGCACTCGGCGCGGCTGGGATAGTGCCAGGTCTGCTTGCGCGAGCCGCCGGGCGCGCGGGCGTCCTTGATCTTGTAGTCGCGGTCCGCGCCCTTGGATCCGACGAGTTCGGCGTCGGTCTGCGCGTCGTTCCAGCGGTAGCTGTAGCCCACCCATTCGTTCTGCTCGAAGTGCAGGAACCGGGTCTCGATCCATTTGCGCGACTGCGGGTTTCCCGCCTCCAGATCGAGCGCGAAGCTCTTCACCAGCACGGTCTGCTCGGGGAACTTCCACCCGCCGGACTCGGAGAAAACGATCTGCGCGTCCCCCGGCAGCGCGATGAACCGCTCCTTGTGCGCGCCGTCGGACCACAACTGCGCGTTCACCGAATACGGGATGAGGGCCGGCTGGACGACGTGGCCTTTCACCTGCGCGAAGAGGCCGCTCTCGCTTAACTTCTTCGGGAACGGCGGGCGCTTCGTCGTCTCCACCGGCGTGGGCTCCAGCTCGTAAATCATGCCGCCGTAGTCCGCGTAAAAGATTTCGCCCGCCTGGCCTTCGCAGAAGCCCAGCGGCTGATGCGGCGTGTCGGCGATCTCGCGCGACCACGTGACTTGGCTGCCGCGACGCTTGAGCGCCCAGATTTTGCCCGTGCCGTAGTCACCGTAGAGGTAAGCGCCGCGCAGCTCGGGGAACTTGCTGCCTTGGTAAACAAAGCCGCCGGTGATGGAGCGCGCCTCGGCGTGGTGATGTTCGATGAGCGGCGGCGTGACGGGGTGCGGCCCGAGCTTGCGCTGTGCATGGAACGGGTGGTTGCCCTCGCGCACGCTCCAACCGAAGTTAGCGCCGCGCTTCACGAGTTGGATCATCTCCCACAAATCCTGCCCGATGTCGCCGACGAGCAACGCGCCGTCCGCCGGGTCCATCGCCATGCGCCACGGGTTGCGGAAGCCGTAGGCCCACAGCTCCGGCCGCGCGTTTGGGATTTTCCAGAACGGGTTGTCCTTGGGGATGGAGAAGGCCTGGCCCGGGGCGGGATGCTCCACGTCCAGGCGCAACACGCCGGAGTTCAAATCAGAAATATCCTGCCCGCTGTTGTTCCCGTCCGAATCGCTCGTGCCGTCGCCGGACGTGATGTAGAGCATCCCATCGCGCCCGAACACCATCTCGCCGCCGTTGTGGCCGTTGGACCACCAGCGGATGATCTCCAACTCGCTCGCCGGGTTCGCCTGCCCGCTGGGCGTGACGGTGTAGCGGAGGATGCGGTTGAACTTGTTCGTGCCGCCGAGCACGACCCCTGCGCTGTTCGTCTGCAAAGTGTTCGGCCCGTTGGCGAAGATGAAGACGAAGCGGTTCGTCGCGAAGCCCGGGTGGAAGTGGAACGAGTAGAAATCATGGTCCGGCAGTTGGAAGAACAGGTTCGTGGTCGCCGCCGCCGGGTCGCGCGGCACGGACAGGATGCGCCCGGCCTGCTCGACGACCAAGTAGCCATCGCTGCTCGCATCCCGCCCGATGTAAAGCGAGTGGCGGAAACTCAACTCCGGCCATGCCCGCTTGGCGCGTAAGGGCAAGGCGGGGTCGGGCGAGCCAACCACACGCGAAGTCGTGAGCGGGATGCGCTTCTCGAGGCCGGCGGGTTGGCCGTCGTGGGCGGTGACCGCACGCAGCGGGAGGGCAGCACTCCCGGCGAGCAAAGCGAGGAGCAGATAAGTCAGGTGGTTCACACAGCAAGCCTAGCCAAGCGGACGACGACGTCAATTCAGCGGTTGGGGTGCGTGTCCGTGGGGCGCAACCCAGCACTTGGGGCTGTCAGCGTTGGGGATATGCGGGAACCGCCGGTGCCAGTCGGCCGGTGCCGCGCAAGGTTTCTGCCAACGCTCCGTCTCTGGTCTGGCGCAGGCGCAGAGCGGCGACAGAAAGTGGCCCCCGGCGTGAGCCGTGGGGGACTGGGTTAAACTCCACGCCGCCTCACTTGTAACAATTCCACAGTGGCATCGGCGCGCGGGGCAGGATAAACTAAGCGTGTTTCCCGCCGGGCTGGCAACCGGCGCGGGACGCGGGCACAATCCGTTCAACAAACCCAACACGCACATGGCCGAAGCAACCAGCAAACGCGAATACTTCGTCGGCGTGGACTTGGGCGGCACCAAGATTCTCGCCGGCGTCTTCACCCCGCAGCTCAAGTGTCTCGGCAAGGTGAAGATGAGCACCAAGCCCGAGCGCGGCCCCGAGGGCGTGCTGGAGCGCGTGGCCCGCTGCGTCCACGAGGTCGTGGACGAATGCGACCTTAAGCTCGACAGCATCAAGGCGATGGGCATCGGCGCGCCGGGCGCAATTGACCCGGACGAGGGCCGGATGATTTTCGCTCCGAACCTCAAGTGGGAGAACGTGCCGCTCAAGAAGTCGCTGGAGAAGCAGCTTGGCCTGCCTGTCTTTGTGGAGAACGACTGCAACGTCTGCGCGCTGGGCGTGTATGAAACGGAACTCGACCCCAAGCCGCGCTCGATGGTGGGCATCTTCCTGGGCACGGGCATCGGCGGGGGCATCGTGCTGGACGGCAAGCCTTACTCGGGCTTCAACCGCACGGCGGGCGAGATCGGCCACATGGTCCTCGAAGTGAACGGGCCGAAGTGCGGCTGCGGCAACAAGGGTTGCTTCGAGGCGCTGGCCAGCCGCACCGCGCTCTTCCGCAAAATCCAGAACGCGGTGAAGGACGGCCAGAAGACGGTGCTCACGGATATGCTCGGCCCAGACCTCACCGACATGCGCAGCGGCGACCTCCGCAAGGCGCTCCGGCGGGGGGACAAGTTCGTGGAGAAGGTGGTCGAGGAGGCGGCGGAATACACGGGCATCGCCGTCGCCAACATCATCAACCTCCTGAACCCCGAGGTCGTCGTCCTGGGCGGCGGCGTGATGGACCAACTCGCCGACGAGATGATGTCCATCATCGTGGAGACGGCGAAGGACTACGCGCTGACGGGCACGATGAAGGGAATTGAGATTCTCGCCAGCAAGCTGGGGGATGATGCGGGCATCACGGGGGCGGCGGTGCTGGCGAAGCGGGAGAGCAAGTGAGGAATTAAGAGTTAAGAATGAAGAGTGAAGAGTGACCCCGAGCGCTTTGTGCCCCTTCAACCCTTCAACCCTTCAACCCTTCAACCCTTCTCCCGCCACGCCGTCATCGACATCGGGACCAACTCCGTGAAGCTGCTCGTCGCGGAGGTTTCCCCTGACTCGGTCGAGCCGGTCTGGGAGGGGAGCGAGCAAACCCGCTTGGGCCGGGGCTTCTATCACGACCACCGGCTCCGGCCCGACGCCATCGCGGACACGGCCCGGGCCGTCGCGCGCTTTGTCCAGACCGCGCGAGAGCACGGTGCGACGGCGGTGCGCGTCATCGCCACCAGCGCGGCGCGGGACGCGGTGAACGCGGGGGAGTTGCTCGCGGCCGTCCGCAGCTCGAGTGGGCTGGAGGTCGAAGTCATCAGCGGCGAACAGGAGGCGGACTGGGCGTTCCAAGGCGTGCTGACGGATGCGTCGCTGCGTCGCCAGCCGGTATTGATTCTCGACGTGGGCGGCGGCAGCACGGAGTTCATCCTTGGTGCGGATGGCCACGCGCACTTCCGCGACAGCTTCAAGCTGGGCACGGTGCGGATGCTCGAATCAACTCTTCTCTCCGACCCACCGACGCCCGCCGAACTGGCCGCCACACGCGCCCAACTCCGCACCTTCCTCGACCGCGAAGTCCGCCCGCAGCTCGCGCCGCATCTGCAAGCCGAGGCAGCGGTAGGGCCGACCTGTGGTCGGCCTCCCCTTGCACTTCAGCCGCACCGAGAGGCCGCTTGCAGCGCGGCCCTACTAGGTGCAGGCAGCCTCGCACTCGTCGGCACCGGCGGCACCACGAGCATTCTGGCGCGGCTGGAACTTCAGTTGCCTGACTACGACCGCGCGCGCATCGAGGCCGCGCGCTTCACCGCCGAACGGTTACGCTGGCACGTCGAGCACCTCTGGCACCTGCCCCTGGCGGAACGCCGCGCTCTGCCCGGCCTGCCGCCGGACCGCGCGGACGTGATTCTCTTCGGCGTGGCTATCTACGAGGCGGTCATGGAGAGCTTCGGCATCGCGACGCTGCGCGTCAGCACGCGCGGGCTGCGCTTCGCGGCGGTGCGAGCGTAACAGGACTTCCTGGCCTCCGGGTTTCAGCCGTGCTTCGCTCCCCCGCAACAAACTGCCAAATGAAATTCTCACTCGCCTTCGCTGCGCTCTTGCTCCCTTTCGCCCTCGCCGCCGCTGACTTGCCCAAGGAAATTCCCCTCTGGCCCAACGGCGCGCCCGGCTCCGAGGGCAAGACGAAGCCGGAGCTGCGCGTGAAGAATACGGCCGGAGAAGTCACCAGCGTCTCGCGCATCCACCAGCCCAGCCTCACGCCTTACTTGCCCGCGAAGGACAAGGCTAACGGCTGCGCGGTGCTGGTCATCCCCGGCGGCGGGCACCGGGTGCTCGCCATCGCGCACGAGGGCTACAACGTCGGCGAGTGGCTGCGCGACCACGGCATCGCGGCCTTTGTGCTGAAGCACCGGCTCGCGAAAGAAACCAACTCCACTTACCAAATCGAAGGCGAGTCGCTCGCCGACACCCAGCGCGCGCTGCGGCTCATCCGCAGCCGCGCGGCGGAGTGGAACGTGGACCCCGTGCGCCTCGGCGTGATGGGGTTCAGCGCTGGCGGCGAACTCGCGTGGCTCGTCAGCGCACGCAATGACAACGGCCTCGCCGCCGCGAAGGACGCGGTGGACAAGCTGGGTTGCAAGCCCGCCTTTCAAGCCCTCATTTACCCCGGACGTTCCGCGACCATCCTGCCGACGAAGGGCGTGCCGCCCGCGTTCCTCTGCGCGGGTTACGGCGACCGGCAGGACATCTCGGAGGGGCTGGCCGAGGCGTATCTCCGCTTCAAGCAAGCCGGCGTCCCGGCGGAGCTGCACATGTATGCCAACGCCGGCCACGGCTTCGGCCTGCGCGCCAGCAACCAAGGCCCGCACGCGGCGTGGCCTGAGCGTTTCCGCGAGTGGCTCGACCGGCGCGGGTTGCTGACGGGGAAACCGTAGCCAACGCGTGGTCGGGTGACCTCGGCTTGGCCTGCGAAGACCAATTCCTGACTAGACCCGCGCGCGGCAGACACTCACTCTTGCCCCGCAGCCGAGACTTTGACTGAGCCTCCGCGCGACAACGTCCAACGCCGCAAATTTATGACCGAGACCATCGCTTTCAAACCGCCGGGCAGCTACACGTCCGCCTCGGTCCCCAAGCACGTCGTCCAGCAGCGCTTCCGCACGCCGAAGAAGAACGTCCCGCAGACGCCCATCGAGCAGAACCACTTCCTCCACGTCATCCGCAACTACGTCGCCGAGTTCAACCCGGTGCCGCCCATGCCCACCGCCGAGCTGAAGGTTCACGCCGACCGCGTCATCGGGATGCTCAAGTGCGACCCCATTTACCGCGATTACATCGGCGTGCTCATCAACAACGAGATGTGGCGCGAGCAGCTCGCCGCCGTGCCCTTCGAGCGACGGCTGCTGCTGCTGCCCAAGTGCCTGCGCGTCGAGGCGAAGTGCCCCGCGCCCTTCGATGAGTTCGGCCTGCTGTGCAAGCAGTGCGGCCTCTGCTCGATTCAGGACTTGCAGGCGGAGGCGGAGAAGCTCGGTTACGCGACGCTCGTGGCGGAAGGCTCGGCCATCGTCATGTCGCTCATTCAAACCGGCAAGGTGGAGGCCATCGTTGGCGTGAGTTGCCTCAGCGTGCTGGAACGTGCGTTCCCCTACATGGAAGCTGCCGCGATTCCCGGCGTCGCGATTCCGCTGCTCCAGGACGATTGCATCGACACCACTGTGGATCTCGACTGGGTGTGGGATTACATCCACTTAACCAGCGATGACCAGACGCGCCGGCTCGACCTCGGCGCGCTGCGAGACGAGGTGGACTTCTGGTTCAGCCCCGTGGCGCTCGACACCATCATGGGCAACGCCGAGGGCGAGACCGAGCGCATCGCGCGCGACTGGCTCATGCGCGCCGGCAAGCGCTGGCGGCCCTTCCTCGCTGTGTCCACGTTCCAAGCGCTGCGCCGCGACACCGGCAAGCCCTTGCCCGAGGACATCAAGAAAGCCGCCGTCGCCGTCGAGTGCTTCCACAAGGCCTCGCTCATTCACGACGACATCGAGGACAACGACGCGCTGCGCTACGGCGAGAAGACGCTGCACGAGGAATACGGCACGGCCGTCGCGTTGAACGTGGGCGACCTGCTCATCGGTGAAGGCTACCGCCTGCTCGCCGCGTGCAAGGCCAGCCCCGCCGCGAAGGCCGAGATGGTGCGGGTCGCTGCCGAAGGCCATCGCGAACTCTGCCGTGGCCAGGGCGCGGAGCTTTGCTGGGCGCGCAACCCGCAAACGCTCACGCAGCACCAAGTCCTCGACATCTTCCGCAAGAAGACCGCGCCGGCCTTCGAGGTCGCGCTGCGCGTCGGCGCGCTCTACGCGGGCGTTGAGCAGCACGAGGAAGTCGAGGATGTGCTGCACGTTTACAGCGAGGCGCTCGGCATCGCCTACCAGATTCGCGACGACCTCAGCGACCTCGGCGACACCGGCGAGACGAACGACATCGCCGGCCTGCGCCCGAGTCTGCTGCTCGCCGTGGCGCACGAGAAGGCCAAGGACGCCCAGAAGGAACTCCTCGCGAGCGTCTGGCGTCGCCAGCTCCCGGCGGGCGTCAGCGTGAAGGACATTGAGGCGCTCTACGCCGAAGTCGGGGCCGACCTCCGCGCGAAGACCTTGCTCGAGACTTACAAAGAGGAAGCCATCCGCTGCCTGCAAGACTTGGAGAACCCGAACTTGAAAGGCCTGCTCCGCCGCGTGCTGGGCAAGATTTTCAACGACGTGGAGATCAAGGGCTGGTGCAAGGAGCAGGAGCAGGCGAACGGCATCCGCGACGGCGTGCGGGTCGAGGGAGACGTGCAATCCCCCGCGCCGCGCGAGCTGGACGTGGTGATGGCGAAGTGAGCAGCGGGGAACTGTTCAGCAAGAAGTGTTCAGTCTTCAGTCGGGCGAGTGCGGACTGGATGTTGAGCTGCGCCAGCGCCGGGGGGGGGGGGGGG
>JAYTIO010000163.1:0-4685 GCA_043731805.1 Pedosphaera sp.
CTGGGAAAACCAGCAGGCCGCCCAGAAAAGTAGTTCCAGCGCCAGCGCCACACACCAACAGCCGCCGCAGAGCCAACCGCCAGCTATCCGCCTTCACACCGGGCCGGGCCACTTCCCAAAGGGCGAGAGGCAGCACGATGACCGCGATGAACTTGATCTGCATCGCCAGCCCGAACACGACCCCGGCCAGCGCCAACCACGACCGGCCAGTCCGTGCCTTCGCCGGTTCAATGAACACAACCGCGAGCAATGCCAACGCAATGGCTGGCAGCATGATCGTGGCGGAGGCTGCCATCCTTGTGAAGCCGGGCGAGAGCGCCAAGGCCAGCAGAGCCAGCGCCGCCGCCAAGTTCCCATGCCGGCGTCCGACCAGTTCGCCCAGCGCCCAGAAGCTCAACGCGGCGAACGCCAAAGCCAGTGCCCGTCCGGTGGCGATGGTGGGGCCCAACAACTGAAAGGCACCGGACAGCAGCAGCGTGTGGAGTGGCGGCTGGTCGCACCAAATCTCGCCGTAGAGGGTGTAGCCGCGTTGGAGCAGCCAAGCCTTCATCAACTCGAAGCCCTCGTCATCTGGCAGGAAGACCTCGTGCCACGGCGCACCCGCCGCGAGGACGGCGGTGAACGCCAGCGCCAGCCCGAGCCGGATCACTCCGGGTCGCAGCAGGGGAATCCGCGATGGCATGCCGTCCAACACGGTGCCAGCCTAGCCCAGCGAGCCGTGCGGACCAATCTTCAAGTATGTTCCTGAACCTCACCCTGCCCGTGCGGCGAAGTGGTGGCCGCAGTGCCGCCTTCACCGTGCTGGAGCTGCTGGTGGTGATCGGGATTCTCGCCGTGCTGGCCGGGCTGGTCTTGTCCGCCGTTGGCCGTGGCAAAGCCCGCACGCACACCGTCATGTGCCTGGCGAACCTGAAGCAGATGGCCCTCGCGTTTCACGCCTATGCCGAGGAGGGCGACGGGGCGTTTCCGACGGCCATCTGGCGACCCATGTCAGCGGGTGGAGTGGCGACGAACATCAGCTTTGACGACTTGCTCTACCCGCATCTGGGCATTGGCCTGACCGAGGCCGAGAAGGTGGCCGACCGCATCCCGCTGGCGAAACGGTCGAAGTTGCTGACCTGCCCGGCGGACACCATCGCGCCCGCGTTCCCGACGACGAACACCTGGCGGCGGACCTACTCGATGAGCGAGGCCCGGATGGTGAGCGGGCCGCTCCCGTTGCTGGAGGCGGCGGGCGGCGGAGTGGGGGTATGCCATTCCATCGCGTGGGGTGCCGTGCCCACCGTGGACCGGCCCGCCGTGCTGCGAGCGAGCGCCGTCCCCGACCCGGCGAACATGCTGGCATTGGTGGAACGCCCCAATCCCGTGAACTACGCCGGCAACGACCACTGGGCGGTGACCCGGCGCACCGGCGAACAGCGGAACGGTTTTCCCAGCGCCCGCTTTGGCCAGCAGTATCACGGTGGGCGGTTCAACTACCTGTTCGTGGACGGGCGGGTGGAGTTGCTTGCGCCCGAGGCAACCTGGGGGCGAGCGGGGAGCGACTTGGTTTGGGCGGGGGCGTGGACCCTGCGCACGGATGACTGAAGCCGGAAAGTGGCCGTGCCCCCGCCCGCACACGCCAAGGACTACGGTGGCGAATGGAAGGGAAGCGACGGGGCGTCGCTGTCACTTTTCTGCGACGAGGGCGGCGCAGCTACGGCTCAGAGGGCGGCTTGCTTGAATGCGGGCGCGAGGGCGGCGTGGCACTTCTTCGCGGCGGCCACGGGGTCGTAGCCGGGCTTGCTGAAGACTTGCCCGCTGACTTCCACGCAGACGGAGCCGGACCAGTTCGCCGCCTTGAGCCGGCGGAAGTAGTCGGCGTAGTCAATGGTCCCCTCCCCCGGCAGCGCGAACTGGAACTTCACGGCATCGCCGAGCGCGTCCTTCACATGGATGAACGCGGTGTGCGGGAGCAGTGCGTCGAGGGTCTTGCCGAGCTGGAGGCCGCGCAGTTCGTAGTGGCTGAAATCGTAGGCGAGTTTCACCGCCGGGTTCTTCACTTGGTCCAGGAGCCACAGCCCGTGCTCGGGCAGGTGCGCGGCGCTGCCGACGTGGGGCTTGATGCAGAGGGTGAGCTTGCTCGCGGCGGCGGCGCGGCCCCAGTCGGCGAGGCGCGCGGCCATCGGAGCCTTCACCTGCTCCCACTCGGCGGGCTTGCCGCCCATGACGGTTTCGAGCACGGGCGGGGCGTCCGGCGCGAGGGCGTGGGCGAGTTCGGCGGCAGCCTTGATACGTTCGAGGTTGGCGGCGTGCGCCTTGTCGTCGGCGGTGAGGCTGAGGTTGTCCATCAACGCGGCGAGGCGCAGGCCTAGCGTGCCAAGCTGGGCGCGGAGGTCTTTGCGCTGGGCGGGAGAAAGCAGCTTCGGCTCGGTGGGAAAGCCGGGGTTCAACGCGAACTCCACGTCGTGGAAGCCGACTTCGGCGCAGACGCGCAGGGCTTGCTCGACCGGCAGGGTCTTCATGCCGTAGAGGCTGAAGCCAAGCCCAACGCGGCGGGCGGGGGCAGCGGCGGGCGCGGTTCCGGCCAACGAGATGAGCGCTGCGGTCTGGAGGAACCGGCGACGGTTGAACTTATTCGCCCACATATTTTTTGAGCTGGGCCATGAACTCTTTCATCAGCCAGGTGTTGTCCATCCACACGCGGGAGCAAACGAGGTTGCCGTCCACGACGACGCGTTCGTTCACGTATTTCGCGCCGCCTTGCTCGGCGTCGAGTTGGCATTTGGCGACGGTGGTGACGGTGCGGCCCCGGATGACATCGGCGGCGGTGAGGATTTCGATGCCGTGGCAGACGCTGGCGACGGGCTTGTTCGCGGCGAAGAAGTGGCGGGTGAGGCGGAGCAGGTCTTTGTCATAGCGCAGGTATTCAGGCGCGCGTCCGCCGGAGATGAAGAGGCCGCAATACTCCTCGGGGTTGATGTCGCGGAAGGCGATGGTGGCACGAACGTGGTAAGCCGCGCTCTCGCGGGTGATGTCCCACTTCGGCTCGCCCTCGGCCGTGGGCGGAATCTCGTGCAGCACGCCGTGGTAAAGCCGCGCCTCGGGGCCGCAGACGACGGCCTCGAAGCCGTCCTCGGGCAGGCGGAAGATGGGGTAGAGCGTGTCCATGACTTCGGTGGCGTCGCCGATGGGGATGAGAACTTTTTTTTTCGGGAGGACGAGTTTCTTTTTGGCCATGGCCGGATGACAACAGAGGCGCGGGGTTGGTGTCAACGCGGGCGGACAGCTAACAGCGGTCAGCGGATAGCGGGTGCGGCAAGGTGGGAAGGACTCTCTGAAAGCAGAAGCGCCTCCCGGAGGAGGCTCTTCGCGCTGACCGCTGACTGCTTCAGAGCTTCTTGACCGTCACGCTCTGGCCGGCGGCGAGGGTCACGTAGGTGATGCGTTGGCCGGCGTAAACTTCCGCCGTGACGACCGGGGCGACGGTGCCGGTGAAGCTCACCACTCCGCCGCTGGTCAGGCCCGTCACCGGGATGCGGGCCGCTTGGGTGACGGTGAGGGTGATGGTGTTGTCCGCGTTGCGAGTCGCGACGACGCCCGAGGCGTTGTAGGTCATGCGCTGCTGGAGGGTGACGCCCAGGGCGTTCATCGTCGGGGAGAGGGCGGGGAAGTTGTAGAGGGCTTCATACTTGTCGGCCACTTTGTTGAGGAGGTCGCCGAGGAGCGTGTTGCCCGCGCCGTTGTAGTCGCGGAGGTTGGGCTGGTGGAACATGAGCGGGCTCACGTCGCCTTTGAGGAGGAAGCCGAGGAGCAGTTCCGCTTGGTTGTCCAGAATTTCGGCGAAGGATAGGTCGCGGCCCCAGTAGGCGTGGTGGATGGAGTTGTATTCGCTCACCCATTCAGCGGGCGTGCTGACGTTGTAGAAGAGGTTGTTGGCGTGGCGGGGGATCATGAGGATGCGGGCGTCCACCCAGTTGGGGATGCCGACGTTCGGGCTGGCCGGGCGGTGGCTGGGGATGGAGGTGTCGGTGACGAGGTTGCGGATGCCGGCGTCGTAGGCGGCCTTGATGAACTGCGCGTTGGTGAGGCCCGAGATGTTCGGCGTGACCATGTTGGCCCGGCTGTAGTTCGGCAGGGCTAGGCTGGTGGCGCTCTGGTTGTTCTTGGTGATCTCGGTCAGGGCGTTGGTGTAGGCGATGTCATCGAGGTAAGGGTGGGTGTAGGTGTGGCTGATCCACTTGAACATCGCCTTGTTGGTCTTCACGTAGGGGGTGAGGTCGTCGCCGGGATATTCGCCAGCGACGGTGCCCAGGCCGTTGAAGGCCATGTCGTAGCGGAAGTTCTTGCCGAGGGTGCGGGCGTTGAAACCTTTCTGCCAGGTGATGGTGGCGGCCCAATCTTTCGCGCCTTGGCGGAACTCGCCGGCGGGCCACATCTCGTCGGCGAGGAAGACGTCGTCAATCTGGGCGCTGAGGTAGCTGTGGCGCTCGCCGAGGAAGAGGCCTTTGTTCGCCCAGGTAACAAGGCCGTGGGACAGGACGGTGGAGTGAATGAGCCACGGGGCGTTGTCGAAGGTGAGCGAGAGCACCTCGCGGCCACCGGGGAGTTTCGCCACGGCGATGAGCGCGTTGCCCTGCGCGTCGGCGAGCCAGACGGTGGTGTTCGTGTCGAACGGCGTGGCGAGGTAGGTCCAGACGTTGGAG
>JAYTIO010000164.1:0-7071 GCA_043731805.1 Pedosphaera sp.
CTATTTCTCGCCGGCCAGATCAACGGAACGTCCGGCTACGAGGAGGCAGGTGCGCAAGGTCTTATGGCAGGCATAAACGCGGTGCGCCGCGTGCAGAAACGCGATCCAGTGGTGCTCCGCCGCGATCAGGCTTACATCGGCGTGCTGATTGACGACCTCGTGACCAAAGGCACGGTGGAGCCGTATCGGATGTTCACGAGTCGGGCCGAGTATCGCCTGCTCTTGCGCCAGGATAACGCGGACCTGCGATTGTCGGAAATCGGGCGAGAAGTGGGTCTGTTGCCGGACCGACTCTGGCGGCAGGTCGAGGCCAAGAGAGACACTATCGCTGCAGAGTTGGAGCGGTTGACCAAGACGCACGTTGGGTCGGATTCACTAGCGAAGCTGTTGCGTAGGCCGGAGGTCAACTACCGGGACCTGCCGCACCGGAACGCGGCCCTTCACCCAGAGGTAATTGAACAGGTGGAAATCGCCCTGAAATACGATGGCTACATTCAGCGGCAGGAGACGGAGATCGCCAAGTTCCGCACGATGGAGGACAAGCGCATCCCGGACTGGATTGACTACTCCGGGCTCCGCAATCTCCGTCCCGAGGCGCGCACAAAGCTCACCCAAGTCCGGCCCGCCACGCTCGGTCAAGCCGCCCGCATATCAGGCGTCAGCCCCGCCGACATCAGCGTCGTCATGGTCGCCATGAAACGTGGTCCGAAAGAGGAACCGACCGGCTGTGGTGCCGCCGAGCATCAGGATGAGATCCCCGGTCACGCGGGCTGCTGCGGGGATTTGTAGTTCCAAGGAACTGGAAAGGGAAAGTTCCACATGGAACAATCGGCCCCGGTGTCGGCTGGTGCTTTTTTCACTGCACTTTGAACTTCCCTTTGACTCAGCAGTCGAAGCAAATAGACTGATATGCGCGTGAAGGCCATAGTTACCATCCTGTTCAGCGTCGCTCTGGTGCTCTCGCACTGGCCGGCCCCCGCTGCACAGCTCCGGCAACTTTGTCAGAGTGCTGAAGTTTGCGCGTGCGGCAACTCAGCCTGTTGCGTCCAGACGCCGACTCCAGGAAGCAAGCCTGCCAGTCCCGCTCCGGTGCCCGACAGCTTCCGCACCCAAATCCTCGCGACCGTTCAAGCCCTCGCTCAACGGGTCATCTGCCCCGCTCCCGCTCCCACGGCAAAGCTGACGCTGCCGTTCCCGCTCCTGCCTGAATCAGCACCAGTCCCGCTTTTTCAGCGGGACTGTAGCTACCTCATCTGACCCACCTCCGAGCCGGAGGTGTGCCCATGCGACTTGTCGTGCGTTGGGCTTTGTCGAATCGTCTAATCGCTGTTTTCGACCTAGGCTGTATGAAAGCTAGTCCACTTATCCATTTGATTCTCTGCGGGTTAGGTGTTTTCGCCAATCGATCGGGAGGCGCGGACACCGAAACGGACACCACTGTATTTGTCATCACGCCGGCGGCATTGGAAACCCTCTTCGGCAGTGTCCGCACGAACAACACCTCTTTGCGGGCCGCTGAAGCGCGATTCCAACAGGCCCGCACCACCATCGCGACGGTCAGGGACTGGGAGGATCCGACGGTCTCGCTCGGCGGCGTGGTGGCGGGTCCGCGACGCGGTGGGCTTACGCAAGAGGGCGATTTGATCTATGGCGTCGAACAGAAACTGCCGCTTTGGGATAGGCCCCGATTAAGCCGGGCCATCGCGGTCGCGGAAAGCGCCACCCAAGGCGCGGCGGTCGCGCAACGCGAGCAAGGCCTGCGAGCCGAGTTGACCAAGGCGCTGCTGCGTGTGGCGTTGGTTGGGCGGAACCTCCACTACCTCACGAACGACCTCGTTTGGCTGGACACGCACCTCCTTTTGCAAGAAGCGCGATCTCGTGCGTTGGCCGGCTCTCCCTCGGAGTTGCTCATGCTGCAAAACGAGCGCAGCAAGCGAACCGACAGCATTCTGAGCGAGCGCAACCGATTGCGCACCGAGGAAGCTAGCTTAAACCGGCTGTTAAACTGGGCTTTAAGTCTCACATGGCCACCGATGCGCTTGCCTCAGCTGATGCCGAGCTACACCAATTCCACACCACTGGCAGCCTATGCTGTAACGCATGAGGCACGGGCTAAAGTCCTACGCCAGGAAATCGCCCAAGCCCGGGCCGTCATCCGGCTGACGGAAACGGATCGTTTGCCGACGGTGAGCGTGGGCATGGGCGCGCGGCAGTTCAGCGGGGATGGCGGCCTCCGTGAAGGAATGCTCTCCGTGAACTTCAACCTGCCTTGGCTCAACGCCCCCAAATACCGCGCTGACATCGCTCGTGCCACTGCCAAGCTGCGCGTAGTGGAAGCGGACCTGGCGGACTACGAGCTAGGCCTGCGTGAGGAAGTGCTCCGCTTGACCTTGGCGGCTGAGGCCACCGGACGCTCGGCCGTCCTCTACCGGGATGAAATCAGCCAGCGCCTCGAACAGGCCCTCGCCTTGCAACTCATCAAGTGGGAAACCCGCCAAGGCCAACTGCGCGACGTGCTCGACACCCGGCGGACCGCTTTGGAGGCTCAACTCATGGTAGAACGCGCCACCGCTGAACAACACCTCGCCCTCGCCGACCTCGCGGCGCTCTGCGGGCTGCCAGATCACTTCCAGCTCGACCGCCTTCTGCGGTCGCTGGGTGGGCCGGCACAGCCTCAACAGGAGGCGGTTGGTCCCGGCAATCCGTAGATCTATCAACAGTCTACCTACGTAATGTCTATGAATGCCCGAATTCCCCTTGCCCTGCTCGCCACCGCTGCGCTCGCGGCCGCAGGCGGCTGGTATGCCGCGCACCGCTTCGGCGGCGCGCCGGGCCGCGCGGTCGCTCACCAGGCCGATTCCTCCGGGCGCAAGGTGCTCTATTACCAAAGCGCCATGCACCCATGGGTGAAGGCGGACAAACCCGGCAAGTGCACCGTCTGCGGCATGGACCTCGTGCCGATTTACGAGGGACAGAAGGCTTACGAACTCGCCGGCGGCACGGTGAGTCTGGGCACGAACTCGATTGAAGCCATGCATGTGCAGACGACCGAGGTGAGCAAGCGCCCGCTCGTCCGCACGCTGCGGGTCGCGGGGACCATTGACGACAACGACGCGAAGCACCGCCGCCTTTCCGCCTATGTCGAGGGGCGCATCGAAGGGCTGCACGTGAACTTCATCGGCGCTGAAGTCAAGGAAGGCGAGCCGCTCGCGACCTTCTACAGCCCGATGCTGCTGAACGCGGAACGCGAATACGCACTGCTCTTGCGACAGAGTCAGGCGGCGCACACTTACGCGCTGACGGCCGAGCACAAACGCCTGCTCGCCGCCGCCGAGCAGCGGCTCACGCGCTACGGACTCACCCCCGCACAGATTGCGAAGCTGCCGTTCAAGGCGGAGACGAATCATCTCAGCGAAATCCTCGCGCCCATGAGCGGCACCGTCGTCACGCGCGAGATATACGAAGGCCAGTTCGTGAAGGAAGGTGACAAGCTCTTCGAACTCGCGGACTTCTTCACCATGTGGTTTCAGTTCGACCTCTACGAACGAGACTTCTCCTGGGTGCGCGTCGGCCAAGAAGTAGAAATCACCGTGCCGAGCGCACCGGGCAAGAAGTTCGTTGCGGCCATCGCCTTCATGGATCCGAACCTCAACGACATGACCCGCAGCGCGCGCGTGCGTGTGGAGTTGCAGAACCCGCTGCTCACCGTGCAGGGCCGGGCGCGCCGCGAGTTGCTCCACAAGACCTACGCCGAGGCCGTCGTGAAGCTCGATACGCCCGAAGTCCTAGCACTGCCGCGCTCCGCCGTGCTGCACACCGGCGAGCGCGCCGTGGTCTATGTGGACAAAGGCGCAGGGGCCTACGAACAGCGCCGCGTAAAATTGGGCCGCGCTGGCGACGAGCATTGGGAAATCCTCGACGGCGTGGGCCCCGGCGAGCGCGTCGTGACCACGGGCAACCTGCTGATTGACGGGCAGGCGCAGCTTAACTCGCAGGCAGGCGAGGCGCCTGCCGCCGTCTCGGTTTCACCAACCGCCGCACCCCAATCAACCCAGGCGTTGCCGGCTGGCATAAAGCCCTACCTGCTCGACGCGTGCATTGTCACCGGCTTGAAGCTCGGTTCGATGGGCGAGCCACCGTCGCTGATTTCCCAAGGCCAGCAATTCAAGTTCTGCTGTGGCGCTTGCCCGCCAAAGTTCCAGAGCGAGCCAGGCAAATACATTGAGAAACTCTCGGCGCTCACGAAGAGCGCCTTGCCACAAACCCAAAACACACAGAAACAATGAAAGCCACATCCGCCAGCCTAGTCACCGTAGTCACCGCCCTCGCTGCCGTCGTCCTCATGGGCTGCGACAAGAATGAACCGGCTGCGTCCGCCCCAAAAGCCGACGCGCCTAAGACCGAGACCACGAAATCTGGCAAGGAGGCGAAGACCGCCGCCAAGCCCTATCCGCTCGAAGTTTGCATTGTCGGCGGCGAGAAGCTCGGCTCGATGGGCAAGCCGTTCGTGTTCGTTCACCAAGGCCAGGAAATCAAACTCTGCTGCGACGGCTGCAAGGCTGACTTCGACAAGGAGCCGGCGAAGTTCCTGGCGAAGCTTGCTCCCAAGAAGTGAAGCCTGCCAGCGCCGCACCCCCTAAGAAGTGATTCCGCATGATTAACCGCCTCATCGAATGGTCCCTGCGGAACCGCTTCCTCGTGGTGTGCGGCGTGTTCTTCCTCATCGCGTTCGGCACGCGCGCGCTTTACCGCACGCCGGTGGATGCGATTCCGGACTTGTCGGAGAACCAAGTCATCGTGTTCGCGGACTGGGCGGGCCGCTCGCCGCAAGAGGTCGAGGACCAAGTGACGTATCCGCTCTCCGTCGGGCTGCAAGGGCTGGCGGGCGTGAAGACCGTGCGCGCGAACTCGATGTTCGGCTTCACGCTGCTGACCATCATCTTCGAGGAGAAGGTAGACAACTACTTCGCCCGCACGCGCGTGCTGGAGCGGCTAAGCTTGCTGGCCGCGCAACTCCCCGCCGGCGTCGTCCCACAGCTCGGCCCGGATGCGACGGGCTTGGGCTGGGTCTATCAATACTACCTCCACGTTGACCCGCAGCTAGCGCGCGCCCCAGCGCTCACGAACTCAAATTCGCAATTCGCAATTCGCAATTCGCAATTGGAGTCAGCGCCTCCTCACGTCGGCTCCTACGACCTCGGCCAGCTCCGCGCGCTGCAAGACTGGTTCATCCGCTACCAACTCAACGCCGTGCAAGGCGTCGCGGAAGTCGCGAGCATCGGCGGCTTCGTGCGCCAGTATCAGATCGAAGTCAGCTCGCTCAAAATGCGAGCGCGCAAGGTCACGCTCAAAGATGTGATGGACGCCGTCGGTGCCAGCAACCTCAATGTTGGTGGCAAGGTCATCGAAGAGAATGGCATGGAGTTCGTCGTGCGCGGGCTGGGGCTCGTGAAGTCACTCGCCGACTTGGAGAACATCGTCTTGATGGAGCGCGGCGGCATTCCGATTTACCTCAAGGACATCGCCACCGTGCAAATCGGCGGCGACTTCCGACGCGGCACGCTCGACGTGGACGGCCGCGAAGTGGTCGGCGGCATCGTCGTGATGCGCAACGGCGAGAACGCGCTCGCGACCATCAACCGCGTGAAAGAAAAGATTCGCCAAATCCAGGCGAGCCTCCCGCCCGGCGTGACCATCAAGTCCTTCTATGACCGCGCGGAACTCATCGAGCGCACCATCGACACCCTCAAGCACGCGCTCGCCGAGGAAATCATTCTCGTCACCCTCGCGCATATCATCTTCCTCTGGCATTTCCGCAGCATCCTCATCGTGACCGTGCCGCTGCCGCTCTCGATTCTCGTGTCATTCATCCTCATGGAGAAGTTCGGCATCAGCTCGAACATCATGTCGCTCTCCGGCATCGCCATCGCCATTGGCGTGCTCGTGGACGCGGGCATTGTGATGACGGAGAACGTGATTCGACATTGTGAACGAGCAGAGGAGGAGAAGCGGAAGAAAGTAATTAGTGCGGGAGTAACTAGTAATCAGTCTGCGAGCGCTAGTGTGACAGATGCGTCGCAGCCGCCGGCCGCCCCACTAAGCACTAACTCACTAATTACTAATCACTCCTCAGTTCGCCTCACCGCCGAGGAAACCCTCGCCGTCGTCCTCGCCTCCGCCCAGCAAGTCGGCCGGCCCATCTTCTTCGCGATGGTTATCATCATCCTGGCCTTTCTGCCGGTGTTCGCGCTGTCGGGACAGGAGGGGAAGCTGTTCCACCCGCTCGCGTTCACGAAGACCTTCGCGATGATTGGCTCGACCATCCTCGCCGTGACCATCGTGCCGGCGTTGTGCTCGCTCCTCGTGCGCGGTCCGTTCCACTCCGAGGATCGCAACTGGGTGATGCGCGTGCTGCTCGCTATCTACGACCCGGTGCTGGACTGGGCACTGACGTGGAGAAAGACGGTGATGACGTGCGCGGCGGTGTTGCTCACGTTCGCACTGGCGATTGCATTTGGAATTCCTCGACCTGTCATCCTGGCACTTGCGAAAGCGACCGTGCCGAACGCAGCGGCTCTTCCCCCTCACCCTCACCCTCACCCTCTCCCTCCGGGAGAGGGAACCGCGCAAGCTGTGGCGTCGAACGCAACAAGCGCATCGGCATCAGCCCGCGACGGTGCAAGTCTCCCCCTCTCCCAGCGGGAGAGGGACGGGGTGAGGGAGAACGCTACCAATAACACCGCGCACTTACCTGCCACCCACGCCGCACTGAACACTGAACACTTAATCGCCACCTTCGCCGAGCGCCACCCGGCCTTCACCAAACTCTTCGCCGGCTTCGGCAAGGACTTCATGCCCACGCTCAACGAAGGCTCGCTCCTCTTCATGCCCGTGCTGTTGCCGAGCACATCGCTCACGGAGGTGAAGCGCGTCATGGCTTGGCAGGACCGCGTCATCCGCAGCTTGCCGGAAGTCGAGAGCGTCGGCGGCAAGCTGGGCCGCTCCGAGACCGCCACCGACCCCGCGCCCGTCGAGATGATTGAGACCACCATCATGCTCAAGCCCGAGTGG
>JAYTIO010000165.1:0-3935 GCA_043731805.1 Pedosphaera sp.
GTTCGCCAGTTCCTTCCCTCGTTTTTTCAGTCCGCCCAGTTTCAGGTCCACCACCGCTTCCTCGCCAGCCTCGTTCTTCACAAGCAGGTCAAGGTAGCCGCCCATGGTTCCCCCGACGAACGCCGCCGCCGCTGGCGCGGAGTTCGTGACGGCCTCCACCACGCGGGCCTGCCTTAGTTGCTCGAAGAGCCGCCACATCGCCTCCTTGCCGGTGGCGAGCAACTCCTCTTGGTGTGCCCGTCGGCCGGGCAGCAGCAGATGCGCCGCCTGCTGCTCGCAGAGCTGCGGCCAGCACCCTTCGATGAATCGCTCCAACGTCGCCCGGTCGGACTTGCGCCAGTCGAAGTCTGAGGGCACTGCCGCCAGCAGCATGTCAAACAAGCGGTGCAACAGCGTGCCCTCGATTTGCATGTCTGCCGTCGGCTGGCTCCGGGTCAGCGCCCCGGAGCGCAGCCGCGCACGATGACCAAACACCCACGCAAAGGGCGCGAAGATGAACAGGTTCTCGCTGGAGAAGGATTTGTTGAACGTGCGCTTATCGGGGTGCTTCGGCGATTGATGCGCGTGCGGCGAAAGCAGCTCGGGTCGTGACAATTTCCACCAGCGCCGCGGTTGGGCCAGCGGTCGCTGGCGCATCTCTCGCAGCTCAAAGCCGCCCACGCCTTGCCGCAGACAGGCATCCACATCCACCGTCAGCAGGCGGCCTTCCACCACCGCCTGCAACTGGGCCAGCAGCGGATGGGCACGCACCGGCTCGCCTCCGCGCTGGCGCGGAAAGGCCAACACCAGTTTCCCTCGGGCCGCACGCACCGCCCGGAGCCAGCCAGCGTTCTGCCGCGCCAGGATGACTTCCGCCGCCAGTGGTTCTGCGCCGGCCGCACGCAAGTTGGCCAACTCTTCCGCCGTCCAGCGTGGCAACGCGGGAGCGGCGGCCTCGCAGAAGTTCCACCAAACCACCGAGTCCGCCGACTCGATGAGCGCCGCCGGTTGTCGGAACCAGCGGCAGTGGCCGACTTCCCCTACGGGCGCGGGGCTGGCGCAACCGCCACCCCCGACCTGTTCGAGCAGTCGCAGCAACTGCATCTGCCCGACCAGTTCAAGGGGCCGCACCAACTCAGTCAGGGCGCCCGCCTGCGACGATAACACCTGATACAGTTCCGCTTCACCGGGGGATTCCTGCGCCAGCGCACCGCTGCGCTTTCCCGCCCACTGGGCGACGCGGTTGCATGTCCGGGTTAAGGCGACGCCGGGCACGCCAACTGTCGGATCGCGCCGATCCAGCAGCAGCCAGTGCTTCAGGTCGTCCTCGATGCGCTGGAGTGCTTCTGCCTTTTGCGTCGCGTCCAGCTCGGCGGAATCCCGCACTTGTTCCTGTGCCTCCTCCACCGCCTTCAGCCAACGGGGGCCACCGATGCCCGGACTGTTCTGCAACGCTTTCACCAGCCGATGCCGCAGGTGCCCCGTGACCGGGCAGGCAGGATGCGTGAGAAGCTCCAGCAGGTGGCGCGGATTCAGCGGCTTCCAATGCAGTCGCAAGGCCAGCAACAACACCTGCGGAATCGTCCGGGCCGCCGACACGGCGTGAATCCCCAGGGCCGGCTCCGCTAATCCCAGGAGCGCCTCCTCCAGCAACCGCCCCGTGTCGTCCGCCAGCAGGGCCAGAGTCCGCTCCGGCACGCGCTCGCCCTGCAACCATTGCGCGGCACCTTGTGCCAAGGTGTATTCCGAATACGCCGTCAGCAGAACCAGTGAACCATCCTGGCGCAGCTTCGGCTTCGCGGCGTCACCGTCGCCATTCAACGCGGCCTGCACTCGGGCCAGCTCGGAATTCCTGTCAGCGGGTGCCAAAGAAATTGCTGGCGCTGGTTTGGCTCCCAAGCGCGTCAGCAGCCGCTGCCACAGCTTCGGAAGTTGGGCCAACTCGTCCACCGTCAATACCGTGGCCAGCTCGACTGAGCTGCCATTCAGGGCGCTCAACAGGGCGCGAAGCCGGTCGCCCACCCCGGGAGGCAAAGTGTTCGCGGCCAGACGCTCAATCTCGGCCAGGTCGCGCAATCGCACCGATGCCGTGCTGGGAACCGTGCCGTCCCAGCCAGCCAGCACCAGTTCGTCGCGCCAGCCCAGCAGCGTCTCCGCCACTGCCACCGGGTCATGCGTTAGCGAACCGCTGTAGAAGCGTGGGGTGGCCACCTGCGCCTGCTCCAGAAGCTGGCGGAACACCGCGACCCGCTGCGCCGCCGGAACTTCCGGGGGCCGCAGGCCGAGCCGGTTCTCCAGCCAGTCCAGCATCCCGGCTGGTCCGCAGGTCAATTCGCCAAAGGCCACCGCACCGGGTGCGAGCCGAAAGCCATCGAGGGCGAGACCAAAGGTGAGTTTCATGCAGCGGCGTGGTGAGTGTGCGGTTCAGCCTGCGGGGTCGCACCGCGGTCGGTCAACTGCCATCACTCCTTGGCCGTCAGTTTCGCGTAGTCTGCCTCGCCTTGTTCCAGCGCCTGCACCGGGCTCATCCCGCGAAAGATCACGTTCATCAACGCTGGAAAAAATCCGTCCAGTGCGAAGCAGGTGGAATAGAAGCAGCCGGCGATCAGTTCGCGGTTGGGACAGATCGGCACATCCACGTCCCGGCGCACGCGCACATCGCCGTCGTTGAAATCCATCAGGAAGCGGTTGCCGGTCAGGTTCCAGTTCAGCCGGGTGAGGAATTCGGCGACGGCACCGCGCCGCTCGGACGGCACCGTGACCGGGACGGCCCCCATCACCACCAGGATGTCAGTCTCCCGGTCGTGGTGAAACAACACGTTGCAGCGGCAGTGAGTGAGCGCCATGGGCACGATCAGCGCCTCGCCGTCGCCGCCGGGGTGTGCCGCCAGTTCGTGGTCGGTGAGGAACGCTTGGACTTGTTCGAGGATGGGGCTCATGGCAGTTGTCGTTGGTTGTGTTTTCTGCTGGCAATCCTACGGCATCCCTCTGCCATCCGCTGTCCAAGGGTTTGAAATTGTTCAACTTTCTTCCGTCACCGCTCGGAGGCTCACGCGGTCTGTGCCTTCGTGCGGTAGCGGGTCTGAAACTCCCCGGCGATGGCCAGCAGGTTTTCCCGCAGCCGTTCCGGCCGCACCACCGTCGCGTGCGTGCCCCAGCTCAGAATCCAGCGCTCGACCTCGGCGAGGTTGTTCAGCAGCAACCGCAACCGCACCACGCCGCCGGGCAGGTCCGTCAATGCCTGCGACTGGTGCCACTTGCGCTCCCGCACGAGCTCCGCCGACCATTTGTCGAAGTCCACCACGACCTCGAAGTCATCCCCGGCCTGGAAGATGCCGAAGCTGCCCTTCAAGTAATCATCGATGCGAAAGTCTTTGGGCCGCTTGAAGCGGTCCGGCAAGAGGAGCACCCGCCGCATCCGCGTCATGGCGAAGTTGCGCAGGGCGCCCCGCGCCGGGTCATGCGCGACGAGATACCAGCGATTTTCGACGCAGGCCAAGTGGTAGGGATGCACCCGCCGGGTCTGCGCCTTGTCCGCCCCGAGGTTCTTGTAGAGGAACTGCACGGCCCGCTGCTCCTGAAGGGCGCGGCTCAGGATCTGGAAGGTCTCCAGGTCCGCCTCGTCCGGTGCGAAGGGGTGAAACGACAGGGCCTGCTCCATGTTGCCCAGCGACAGGGCGTGCTCGTCGTTGAGTTGGCCGGTCAGCTTGCGGAAGGCGGCCTGCAAAGGCTGCTCGAACGGCGTGCCGTGGTATTGCGCGATGGCCTTGTGCGCCACCAGCAGCGCGAACACCTCGCCCTCCGTCATCGCCACGCTCGGGAACTGTTCGACCGGGTGGGTGTAGTAGTAGCCGTAGCGGCGCGGGTCGTATTCGACGGGCAGACGCAGCCGTCCGGCCATGAAGTCCACATCGCGCTTGATGGTGCGCGTGGAGACCCCGAGGTCCACGGCCAAC
>JAYTIO010000166.1:0-10586 GCA_043731805.1 Pedosphaera sp.
GAAGCGGCGACTGCAAGTCGCCGGCACGAGGTTCGGCGAGCTGCGTCCCGGCGGTGCGATTGGTTGGCGAACACTTCACGGTGCAACAAACACGTAACGCGGCCAGGCGGGCTGGGTCTTGTGAAACCAGTCGGGCTTCCGCGTCGGGCTGGAGTGGTGGTAACGCTCCTTGAGGTCGCCGTCCTGCATCACGGCGAGGAGGCTCACGGTCTTGCCGACCATCTTCCACGGGCCGGGTTGGCGCGGCGCGGGCTTGCCGTCGGGGAGCTTGGATTCAATCCACGTCGCGGCGTCCGCGGGCACGCCGATGGAGCGGAGGGGCAGGCGGATTTCGGCGGTGTAGCCGGTGTCCACGTCCTTGTCGTCGTTCACGGTCGAGGGCTTGCCGTCGGCCTTGGGCTTGAGGTGGACGGCCATCGCGACGGTGTTCGAGCCGTCGTCGGCAATCCACTCGTTATGCAGAAACTGGATGCCATACATGGCCATCGTGCTCTTGCTGACCGGCCAGCTCGGGTCGCCGGACACGCACCAGACGTCGTTGAACTGGTTCAGCGCGTTCTGGTGGATTTCCCAGAAGAAGTGCTCGTCGCCGAAGGAGAGGAAGAACTCGACCACGTCCACCTTGATGCCCGCGTTCTTCGCGTCGTAAATCTCGCAGCCCTGCCGGCGGTTCGTGGGCGGGCCTTGGAACTCGTCCTTCGCCAGCGCCACGAGGTTCGTGTCGAAGGTCTCGTAGGCGAGGTAGAGGTAGTTGTCGTCCCAGGTGTATTTCGCGGTCATGTGCGTCGTGTCGCTCTTCGTGCCGGTCTTGCTGCCGATGAAGTCCACGGAGACGGGCAGGGCTTTCTGCCAGCAGGCGTCGTCGAGTTTGCCGTCCATGACGACGGGCGTGGCGGTCTTGAAAATCTCGGCCGGCTTGGGCGGCTCTGGCGCAGGGTCGGCGGCGAACGCGGCGAGGCTGGCGAACAACAAGGCGAGGGGCAGCAGGGAGGGTTTCATGGTGTGTGAGTGGAGGTGTTGGTTAAGCCGGGAAGAAGTAGTTGGGAGTGGCGTGCTGACGAATGCACAGACGCCGTTCGCGGCAAGCAACACGAGGTGGACTTCAGATATTTGCGGCTTGGTCTGGAGTTCAGGGCCGCTCTCCCTCACTCCAGCCCTCTCCCGCTGGGAGAGGGAGAAACGTCTTCCGACTTTGGAGAAAGCGAACGGTGCGGTTGCTCGAACAGCGGGCGGAGCGGCTCCCTCTCCCAGCGGGAGAGGGCTGGGGTGAGGGAGAACACGTTCGTCGTGTAAAGGCACCCGCCAGAATCTACTGCGTGTCTCACTTGCCGAAGGCAAGCCCTGCAAGCGGGCCGCTTGCAAGACTGAGGCAGCCGGGACGGCTGCCCCACTAGCGCGGCCGGCTTTCCAACACGCGTTGGGTTTCGTCACCACGTTGTTCATCGGCGCAGCACGGGTTCGAGCCAGTCGGCCGCGTCAAATTTGTTGCCGTCGTTCGCGTCGGTCACGACTAGGCGCAGGCGGCTCACGCCGGTCACGTCGAGGTCAATGTCCTTCGGCGCGTCGAGGCCCGAGAGCGTCGGCGAGGACCAGAGCTTCTTGCCGTCGCCGTAAATCTCGAAGACCACCGAGCCGCGCCCCTCCGTCACCGCGTCCACGCCGGCCCGCGCGGTGAAGCGGCGGAACTGCCCGTTGAGGGAAAACTCCAGCAGGCTGCGCGCGAAGGTGCCGATGCCATTGACAAATGTCTCCGTGCCCACCTTGAGCGACCCGCCGACGATGTTCCGCCCGAAGCGCGGCGCGCCGACGTTCTGGTCCGCGTGCAGCGGCCCGACGGCGGACAACGGAAACTCGCCCTCGCGCCACTCCAGCGCGCGCCAGCCGGCGGTGTTCGCCGCCGTGAGGTAACGCATTTCAATCTGCGCCTGCGCTGCGCCAGCCAGCGCGTTCTGGTCCACGATGAAGATGGCCTCGCGCAGACCGCCGGAGAGTTCCTTCTCGGAACGGAGCAGGTTCCACTTGCCGACGGGCTTGCCGTTCACGAGCACTTCCGCTTCCTGGCCGGTGGCGTCGAGGAGGAGGAGTTTGCGCAACACGAGGCTGGCACCAGCGGGCACCGTGACCTTGAAATGCTCGCTGCCACCGGCGGCGAAGCGCAGGCCCGGCCAGTCGAGCGTCTCGCCCGCGACGGTGCGGCCCGCGAGTGTCGTGACTTCGCCGCCGGTGTGGGCGTAGTCGTGATGCTGACCGGTGGCGGGCGTGAAGGCGGCGAGCACGCGCTGCGGCCACTGCGACTCCGCGCCGTCGCGCACGCGGAGGCGGACGAGGGCGGACGCGACAGGCTCAGTGCCCGCCGTGAGCGTGAAGCGACACGGCACCATGCCCACTGCGAACCAGCCGTTCGTCGTCGGCACGCTCGCGCCGAACAAGTCTTCCGCCGCCGCGACGGTGAGGCCGGCTTGCGCGAAAGAGACGTGACCGGGGTCGTCGTTGCGCCAGACGAGCGCGATGGGGCGGCCGTCCTTGCCCTGCTGCAAGAGGCAGCGCGTGCCGCCGGGCACGATGTCTTGCACTTCGATTTCCGCCGCGACGGGCGCGTCGTCGAGCCACTGGCGGACGCGCGTCATGGCCCACCACGCGGGCTTGAACTGATAGGCCAGCGGCTTCTCCTGCAACGGTGGGATACTCAACTCGCGCCGGTAAATCAGACCCAGGCCGAGGCGGATGAAGTCCTCGTTGCGCACCGAGAGCGCGGGGCGGATGCCCGACTGGCCAAGCAGCAACGCGGCGCGCGCGAGGTAGGCGGCTTGGTCAAAAGCATTCAAGCCGTTCGTGCCTTTCTCGACGGCCCAGTCGAGGTCGGTGAGAAGAATCTGCTTCGCGGGGGATGGGGGAGTGGGTCTGGCGTCTGGGGCGAGTGCGGCGCGTAGCTCGCGGATGTAGCTGACCACGCCGGCGTCTTCGGGCGAGAGGCGGCCCACGTCGAGGCGCACGTTCACGCCGGTGACGGCGTCGAGGCCGCCGTGCTGGGCGAGTTCGCGGAGGTAAGGGACGGCAGTGTTGCGCGCGAGACCGCCGATGAGCAAGGGCTTGTCCGCGCAGTAGGCGCGTCGCCATTGGTCCGCCGCGCGGAGGAAGGGCGCGAACTTCTCCGCCGGAAACGCCATCGGGCCCGTGCTGTCCGGGCTATCCCACACGACCCAGCCGGCGACTTCACGGCCTGCGCCGCGCATCAGTTCGCAGACGTAGCTGTCCCAGTCGTCGAGGCGCTTGGGGATGAGGAAGGTGTTCACCGCCTGCCCGCGATGCCGGTGGATGCGCACAAACGAGCCGGCGCTCAACGCCTCATAACCCGCGCCGGACGCCCAGAACGCCGCGTAGCCCAGCAGCATGAACGGCTCGCCGCCGGACTCAGTCACGCGTCGCGCCCGCGCGCGGACGGTATCGAGTTGGAGGTTGCCGGGGTGATGCTCAATCCAATCCCAGTCCTCGTCCACAAAGGTGAAGCGGTCCTGGATGGGTTTCCGCAACTGCCACTCGTCGGTGATGAGCTGGTTCCAGTTCGTGCCGAGCGTGGCCACGGGGTCGGCGACGAGCAGGTCTTCCTCCAACTCGCCCAACGTGCGGCGGCTGTTGGGTGTGCCGGCTTCGGTGAGCGTGGCCTTCACTAAGTAAAATCCCGGCGGAAAGTTCTTCGCCAGCTCCACTTGTTTGCGCGAACCGGGCGCGAGTTCCAGCTCCGTGTCCACGCCAGCCACGCGGGTGCCGCGCCAGTCGAAGAGGCCGCCGGAAAGCGCGACGCGGCGCGGGGCGGCGCGGTCAAGGTTCGCCAGCGTGACTTGCACCGGCGTGCTGGCGGGCTGGAAGTTCGCTTCGCCGGTCCGGTCGTAAGTGAGCTGCACGCGCGCCTCGGGCGGCAAATGTGTCGTGACGGAAAGGTCGTCCACGAAGAGCTTGCCGCTCGCGTTCGTGGTGCTGCTCGTGTCCACGGTGAGGTGGATGCCGAGCGGGTAGTTGGGCACGAAGCCCAGCGTGGGGTTCACGTCCGCCCAGTTCGGCGCGACGGGCGGGAGGCGGAACTTCAACTCGCGCCAGCCGGTCCAGTCCACGCGCACGGCGCTCTGCAACGAGCCTTCCGTGCGCGGCAGGAAGAAGTTCCACTGGCCGTTGGGCAGGCCGTGGTTGATGCCGCGCCGGTCGCCGATGAGCGGGTAGAAGAGCACGCCGGAGTTGTCGCCGTGCAGCCAGAGTGTCAGCTCCACCGGCACGCCCGGCAACGGCGGGTCAATCGAGATGTAGCGCTGCGCCTGCTCGCGGTCCCACTCGATGAGCAGCGAGCGTTTGCCGCCGTGCGCCTGCTCCGTGCTGGTGCGCGCGGCGGACTGGCCCTCGGGCGGAGCGCCCTTGATTTCGCGGCCCTTCAGCCCGAGGAAGCCCCGGTCCACCTCGAAGTCCGCGACCAACGCGCGGCTGTCGGGCCGCGTGAGCACCAGTTCGCGCGTGGTGGAGACGGAGCCGTCGGCGGCATCGTAGGCGGTGACTTGCAGGCGGAAGGGCGCGGACGCCTTCGCGAGGTCGGCGGCGTGCTTGGCGAGGTCGAGGCGGAGGGACTTCGCCTCGCCCGCCGCGAGGTCGAGGTCCGCCTGGCCGGTGGCGGCGGGCTGGCCGGTGCGGTCGAGCAAGCTCCAGTTCGCCTTCACCTTGCGCGGGCCAGCGAGCGCGGAGTTCTGCATCGTGACGTGCGCGCCGAGGGACGGCTGGTAGGCGTGGTTCGCGTCGTCGTAGCCGAGGTGAACCGCGAGGGCACCGCTCAAGGCCAGTTGCGTGAAGGCGTAAATCGGGCCGAGCAGGACGGGACCGTTCGTCGCCGGATTGTTCGTGGAAGGCGGGCCGGTCTGGAGGCGGAACGCGGTGAGCTCCAGCGGGAAATCCAAGTTGGCCGTCGAGCCGTTGGGTGTGTTGCTGCCGAGGCCGCGCCCGGGCAAGTCCACTTCCACGTAGCGCCAGTCAGTGAAGTCGAGCGTGGTCAGCTCGCGCTCGCCGTCGTAGATGCGCTTCCAGCCGCCCTCGTAAAAGTCCGCACCGTGCGTGTAGTCGAGGATGCTGGCGAAGAGCCGCGTGTTGCTGCCGTCGCCCTTCACCCAGACGCCGAGGCGGTAGGCGTTGCCGGGCAAGTAGCGCTGGCGGCCCGTGTAGATGGCGGCGTCGCCGGTGTAATCAAGCTGGAGCGCGTAGCGACTGGGCGGGGCGTTCGTGCCGGGAGCCACGGTCACGCGAGCCAGGCGCGCGGTGGTCTGCACGAGCGGCGTGGCGCGCTGGGCCTCGCCGTGGGTCCACGAAATCCAGGCGCGGGGATTCCCGCGCGGCGGCGAGGGCGTGCCGACGTTGAACCAGCGCCCGAAGACATCGCTGAAGTCATCGAAGAGGAAGCGGCTGTTGCCCATGACGAGCATCGTGTCCACGCGCGTGGACAGCTCGGCGAGGTCGGTCGAGAGCACGTCGCCGGCGAGTTTGAACGGCGGCAGGAAGGCCGCGAGATTGTCCGGCGCCATCTCGAGGCGGATTTCCCTCGCCTCGTTCGCAGCCAACTCGATTTGGAACTCGCGGTCGGCGGCGGCGCTCTCGTTGCGGTCGGTGAGTGTGAGGCGGGCGCGGACCTTGGCGGGCTGGGCGGTGAAGTTCCGCACGTCGAAGAAGAGGGAGACGTTCGTGCCGAACTCGCGAACCGTCGGCCCAATCAAGCCCGCCACGCTCGCGGCGGCGGGCGGGTGCGCGTCCGGGAAATGGCGGAGGTCATCGAGCCAGAGGGTGCCGTCGAAGTTCTCCGACTTGGCCGGCGCGTGAAGGACGAGGCGCTGCCACCAGCCGGCGTTGCCCTCGGGAATGGTGCGGGCGTCGAGCGTGACCTCGCGCCAGCCGTCGAAGTCGAGCTTCACGCGGGGCAGCGGGAAGTCGCTCGGACTGGTGAGCGAGCGGCGAGCGTCGTTGGCGACCTGCGGCTTGCCGTGGCGGAGGACGAGTTCGAGTTCGTTGGTCGAGTTGTTGCCCTTCACCCAGAGCTTGAGCACGCCGGGGCCGGTGAAGGCGCGGCGGTCATCGCCCAGTTCCAGCGTGGCCGTGCGGGTCTTCGGGTTGATGTGGTAGTCGAGTTTGCCCGAGGCGAGGCCGACCTTCGCGTCCTTGAAGTCCGGCTCGCTAGTGAACTGCGCGCTGGTCGGCAGCGGCGCGGTGAAGTTCTCGACGAGCTGGTGCGGCTGGGCGAGGGCGGTGACCGCAGTGGCGGCCATCGCGAACGAGGTGCAGAGGAGGTGTTGGAGGTGCACTTTGGATTTCATCGGGCACCCGCCACTTTCGTTTTCGTCGGCTCCGGCATCCACACGACGGCTTGGTTCACAAACTCCGCATAGGTCCGCGGCGGCCAGTTGAAGTCCGTCCAGGCGTAGCCGATGTGCAGGAAGAGTTGGTCACGCCACTTCGCCACGGTCAGGACTTTCTTCGTCACCTCGGGGCCGGTGAAGCGTTCGTCCACCTTGCCGTCCGCGCGACGCAGGACGAGCAGGCCTTTGTCCGTGGGCACGAGGAGTTGGGTCTGCGTCGCGATGGGCTGGCCGGTTACGTCCGCGCCGAGCGAGCGTTTCCAACGCGCCGTTCCGTCGTGACCGGTGAAGGCGAGGTCGCCCTGCTCGCTCGCGAAGGCCACGCCGTCGGGCGTCACCACGGGGCCGGTGGAGACGTAGCCGCCGAGCGTTTGCTTCCACAGCTCCTTGCCGGTGCCGGGGTCGAAGGCGTGCAACACGCCCGCCTCGTCGCCAAGGAAGACGCGGTTGCCCAGCACCGCAGGCGTGGCGCGCGTGAACTTGCCGATGGCCGACTTCCACACGAGCCGCCCGGACTCCGCCTCGACCGCGTAGAGGAAGCCATCCCACGACGCGACAAACACGCGGCCCCCCGCCAGTGCGGGCGCGCCGCGAATCTTGCCGCCCGACGTGAACTCCCAAATCAGGATGCCGCTGTCCACATCCACCTTGTAGAGCCGCCCGTCGTCGGAGCCGAAGAACACGTCGTCGCCGTCCGGCAGCGGCGAGGAATACACGCGCCCGCCCGTGGCGAAGGCCCAGAGGTAAGTCCCGTTGTCCGCGACCGCGTGCAGCTTGTAATCCGCCGAGCCGACGAGCAGCCGGCCCGCGTGTCGTGCTGGAGTGCTCGTGGGTGTGGCGGTGGCGAGGTTCCACTGCGGGCCGCTCTGGAGGCGGGCGGTCTTCAAGTCGCCTTTCGGCACGACCAGCGAACGAATGGAGCCACCGGGGTCGCCGAAGGAGAACACGCCGTCCACCACCGTCGCGCCGGACGCGAACGGCGGGTAGCGGTCGTTGCGATTGCCGCCAAACTCGCGCCACGTCCCAACCAAATCCGCCGGCAGATGCGTCACCACGCGCGACGGCGTGCCCAGCAACATCGGCACGGCGTCCGGGTCGGCGGGCGGTTGCTTCGCGAACTTGCCGCCGTCGAGCGGGCCATAGACTTCAATCTCCGTCAGCGAATCCGTGTGCGCGGGGTAGAAGCCCGGGATGACTTTCAGCACGTCGGTGAAAATCGGCTCCGGGAAATGCACGACCACGAACCGCCGGTGGTTCATCCGCACCAGCGCCACGTCCACCGGCGTCTTCGTTTCGAGGCTGTTGGCCAAGATGCTGATGGTCGGATACGCCGTGTCCGGAGCGGCGTTGTTGAAGTAGAGCACGAGGTGCGAAATGTGCGCGGGCTTCGTGAGCGTGACCGCGTAGGCCATCGGGTCGGGCGCGTAAGTCCACCGGCTGCCGACGTCGTCGAGCTTGCCGTTCTGGAGGAACGCCGCCTCCTGCGTGTAAATCATCGCCGTCGAGGTCTGGCCCTGGGCAAAGGCCGAGACGCGGTTGCGCGACATGAGCCGCTCGCGGAGGCGCGAGGGGATGCGCTCGTATTGCACGCGGTAGTCCTTCACGAACGCCGGGGCCAGGGCGTGCAGTTCGGTGTTCGCGAGCAGGTTCGCCGACGGGAAACGCACGGCGCGCAGGCTCGCAGCGTCCACGCTCACGCGCCCGCCCTCGGCCTCGAAGCCCACGTCGAGCGCGCGCGTGTCCGCGTAGCTCTTCACGGCGAGCCGGGCGAAGGTCCACTCGCCCGGCCGCGCAGAAAACTTCGAGCCGGTGAAGGCCTGCTTCGCCCCGTCCAGCAGCGTGCCCGCGACGAGCCGCGTTTGCGTGTTCTCGACGCGGAACCAAAACTCCAGCATGTAAGTCGCGGAGGGAATCACGCGCCCCGTGAGCCGCTGCGTGACTAACTGGCCGACGTCCAGTTGCAGCGCCGCCTGTCCCGCCTGCGCGGGCGCACCGACGCGCACGGTGCCCTTCTCGATGGCCCAGCCCTGCGCGGACTCGAAGCCGCCGTTGGCGAGCTGCTCAATTCCCATCCGCAGCACGCCCTTGAAATCATCCGGCCGGTCCAGGCCCACGGGGAAAAAGTCTGGCGAGGCATCCACGTCGCGCTGGCGGGCGGCGGCGACGTAGCCGGCGTAGTTCGTGCCGGGCACTTCGTGGTGTTCGCGCAAGCGCGTCTGCCAGACGGGCTGGCCGCTGGCGTTGAGGCGCACGAGCGCGCCGTTGTTCGCACCTGCGACGAGGCCATCGGCCAGCGGATGCAGCGTCGCGTGGAAGGGGAGTTTGAAGTCCCAGAGCGTCTTGCCGCTCGCGAGGTCGAAACAGCGCACGAGACCCTCTCGGTCGCAGCGATAGAAGCGGGTTTGCGCCGCGTCGAGTCGGTCGAAGGTGGAGAGCCAGATGCCATCGGTCGCCGACGCGCCCGGAGCGCGGCCTTCAGGCCGCTTCAGCGTGGGAGTGGCAGTAGCGGTGGAAGAACCGGACGCGTCTTGTGCTGAGGACGTTGAAGCGGCCTGAAGGCCGCGCTCCACGCGCCACATGATGCGGCCATCGGCGGCGAGGCGTTGGAGCGAGTCGCGCTCGCTGACCAGGTGGCCGCCGTCCTTGAGCGCATGGCCGCTCTCGGTCGTGTAAGCGCCGAACGTGTTGTCCTCGCGCCACGGTGCGTTCAAGCCGCCGGAGTGGATGCGCGGCCGCGCGGAGCTGGCGGGCCAGCTCACGTGCCAGTTGCCCGGCTTGCGCTGGTTGCCGGGGTCCTCGGTGTTCTGCGCGAGCACCTGGCCGGTCCGCGCGTCGAGCAGCTTCGGCACGTGCTTCCACAAGTCATCCGACGTGCCCGGCTGCAAACCCGGCGTCGAGGCGATGATGAGTTCCTCGCTGTAGGCCAGGCGCGTCCCGTCCGCGTTGAGAGCGAAGTTGCCGACGTGAACCGTGTTGCCGAAGTTCGCCGCCACGCTTTGCTCGGCCTCCTTCGGATAGCTCGCGATGGCCGCCGCGCGGTCGTGGAACCACAGCTTGCGCCCGTCGAAATCCAGCGCCATCAGCCCGGTCTGGCCGCGCACGATGATTTGGCGCAGCGGCTCGTTCACCGCGATTTGCGACTCGGTATTCTCGGCGGCCTCGAGGTTGCCGAGGTGAAAGACTGGCCACTCGGTCGCGGCGAGTTTCTTGGTCACCGCGCCATCCGTGCCGTTCAGGAGAAAGAGGAAGAAGCCCTGGCCCGTGGCCGCCACGACGCGCTTCCCACCGTCGCACCAGCGGGCGAAATAGACGTTGTGCTCGGGGAGGAACTGCTTCCACAGCAGCTTCCCGTCGGCGGCGAAGCAGAAGAGGTTGTGGCCGAAGCCGAACGTGCCGGCGAGCACGCGGCCTGTGGCGGCGTCCACGTCAAGCGTGCGGATGCGGTCCTCGGCACTGAGGGCGTCGCGGAGGGTGGTGGCGGCTTTCGCCGCACTGGCGGCGGGCACGAGCGGGGCGGCGGAGGAGAACTGCGCTCTGGTGTGAAGGTCGCGTTCTCCCTCACCCCGGTCCTCTCCCGCTGGGAGAGGGAGAGCCGGCGCGGCTGCCGTCGTAGTCTGAGCGCGCGGGTTTGCTGGCGACGCGGCCTTAGTGACTCCCTCCCCCAGCGGGAGAGGGCTGGGGTGAGGGAGAGCGGCCGCTCCCGCCTGTTGCGCCAAGCTCATTACTTCACCAATCCCCGCCGCCAGCCCCGCGTCATCATTCGCCAGCACGGTGAGAGTGTCGTGGAAGTTGGAGAACGCGCGGCGTGTCCAGCCGACGACTGCGCGGCCCGGCGCGGGGAAGTGCGTGGAAATCACCTCGGGCAAAACATCGCGCCGCGCCAGCGCCTCGACGAGTCGGTTCTCGTAACGGCGACCCAGCAGCATGAGCGGCGCGTCCACGAAGAGGCCGGGGTCCACCAGTTCGCCGCGCCACATCCGCCCGCCGTCGAGCACGGGGAGTTCGTTGTGCCAGTCGTTCGGGATGCGAAGCACTTCGGCGAGCGTGACGACTTTGGCCGCGCGGCCCTTGGCGTTGAGCGCGGCGGCGAGCTTCACGGCGTGCGGGCGGCACCAAGGCTGTTCGTCATCCACTGCGATGACGATAGGTGGCGCTTTGGTGGTAAGGCCGCGTTCTCCCTCACCCCGGCCCTCTCCCGCTGGGAGAGGG
>JAYTIO010000167.1:0-1835 GCA_043731805.1 Pedosphaera sp.
GGGCCCTTGAACACGCTGAAGTGCGGGCGGGCCGAGCGGCGGGGCGGGGGCCGCGCCCGCCCCCGTCCGCCAAAATCTACCCGGGCTCGCTGCTCCTCGCCTGGCGGCGTGCGCCCAGCACCGCCTCACTTGCCAGCCTTCAACAGCTCCGCCATCGCCCAGCCCAAGGCGTTGCCGACTTCCATGTAGGTCTCGGCATTCCGGTTGTAGTGATAGCCTTGGTTCTTCGGGGAGACCTCGACCTCGCGCCAGAAGTCGCGGGTATCCACGCACTTCAAGTTCCCGGCGAATGCCGGATATTTCTGGGCGTTGTTCATGGCCAGTTGCGCTTCGGCGATTTGCAGGCCGAAGCTCTCACGCCCGGGGTTACCGCAGCCCACGCCCAGCACGAACGGGGCGTTCGGCACGTTGAAATCCTTGCGCAGGCTCTGGATGAGGCGCACCAAGTTTTGCTCGTAGCGGCTGGCGTGGGCGGGGTTTTGGTCCTTGTGCCCTTGCCACCAGACGAAGCCGGCCACCTCGTGCTTCTCAGCGCCGGGATAGTATTTGCCCAGCTCGCTCAAGACCTGCTTCGCATTGGCGGTGTCGTCATCATACTGCTTGCCGGCATACCACGGGACTTCCTTCTTGGGCTGGCCTTCGACCCAGGATTCCGCCGTGTCCTTGTAGCCGGCGTAGGTTTTCCCATCGAAGGTGTAGCGCTCGCTCCCGGGAGGCAACAGGTCCCAGCCCAGGCTGCGGTTGCCAATGCAGGTCTTGAGGACCAGCACCGGCTCGTCCAGGACGTGGCCCAGGATGTGGCCGAACTGCAGCTCCGGCCCGATGGCGCGGCCTTTCACCGTCAGCCAGTCGTTTTGCACCAACTGCATATTGCCCCGGTTGTGCATGACGAAGACGTGCCGGACGTCGCTGCGGACGGTCCACTTGCCGGCGTCGTCCACTAGGTGGGGATACCGTTTCTCCGTCTGGGTCAGATACTCCAGCGTGCCGGGCGTCGTCGCCGGGCCGACCTCGCCCATGCCGACCATGTTGGACTGCCCGAGCAGGATGAAAACCTTCACCGACTTCTTCAGGTCGGCCGGCTTGGCGTCCGGCCTCGGCAACCGGTGTTGCGGGTTGGTGTCAAACTTCTCCGCCGCCGGGAGCGTGGACGCGGACAGGATTGCCAGCGCGGTGAGCGTTGAAACGATGGTGATTCGGTGGCTCGGGATCATGTTCGGGTGCGTTTTATGGACGAAACCCTGCCCATTCCACCCTAGTTTTGCAAAGCATCCCGCTGCGACGACTGCCCTTGGTTGAATTTGGCCGTGGCTGCGAGGCGAGTCATTTCAGCCGCTTGCCTGGCTTGTTTCCACCTCGAAATAGTTCCGGTGAAGCGGTGCGTCCCGACGTCCAAAACGGCGCTCATGACCACTCGTGTCTCCTCAAGTTTGTGCCTCCTGGCGGCGGTGGCGTGCCTTGTCGCTAGTGCGGACGCGGCGGAGCTGAAGCCCTACTCCGGCTCCGGCTGCTCCGTGGTGGATGACTACTTCGTCAACGAGGTCTGGGCCAAGGTCGCGGCCGAGTCCTGCCTCAAGTGCCACAAGGCCGGCGGCGACGCGGAGGACTCCAAGCTCGTGCTGCTCGACCCGGCGCGCCTGACGGGAGCCAAGCGCACCGAGTCGGTGCGGGCCAATCGCGCCGCGTTCGCCGCGATGGCGCAGGTGAAGGAGGGGAACTCCACTCGTCTGCTGCTCAAGGCCACCGGCCAGGTGAAGCACGGCGGCAAGGAGGCGGTGAAGAAGAACTCCTCCGGCCAACGCGTCCTCGCTGAGTTCGCACGGCTGGTGAATGCA